>JBEAPC010000089.1:0-12564 GCA_041164585.1 Bacteroidota bacterium | reverse complement strand
AGAAAGCCAGAGAACATCGCGCAGCAGTAATACCTGTTGATAGCGAACACTCAGCTATTTTTCAGTGCTTGGTAGGAGAGGGAAATAATCCCATTTCAAAAATTATTCTTACTGCCAGTGGTGGTCCTTTTTTGGGTAAGAAACCCAACTTCTTGGTGAATGTAAAAAGGGATCATGCCCTGCAACACCCCAATTGGAGCATGGGTGCTAAGATTACTATTGACTCAGCTACGCTGATGAACAAGGGGTTAGAAATGATTGAAGCTAAGTGGTTGTTTGACCTGACTCCTGAGCAGATTCAAGTAGTTATACATCCACAAAGTATTATCCATAGCATGGTGCAATTTGAAGACGGTAGTTTAAAAGCTCAGATGGGGCTGCCCGATATGAAACTGCCCATACAATATGCCATGGCATTCCCCAAAAGAATTGCCAATGATTTTCCTAGATACGATTTTAAGAAACCTCAAACCTTGAGTTTTGAGGAACCGGATCTTAAAACCTTCCGCAACCTCTCTCTGGCAACCGAAGCCCTGAAAATGGCGGGCAATATGCCATGTATCCTCAATGCTGCTAATGAAATTGCTGTTTATGCATTCCTGCGCAATCGCATTGGATTCTTAGACATGACAGAAGTGGTAGAGCAGAGTATGCAAAAAATGACCTTCATTGAAAAGCCAACCTTAGAAGAGTATTTTGAAACGGATGGAGAGACGCGTAACTTTGCGGCCTCTTTGATCCATATGTAGTTGGCATCAAACAAAACAATTAAAATCCAGCATCGGCATGATGAATTTATTAGTAATAGATTGGGTGAGTATCGGCGTAAAGACAGGGCAGTTTATCCTGTCATTTTCCATTTTAGTAGTGCTTCACGAATTAGGACATTTTATTCCTGCTCGCATATTCAAATGCAGGGTAGAAAAATTCTATCTCTTTTTTGATCCTTGGTTTAGTATTTGGAAAAAGAAAAAAGGCGATACCGAATGGGGATTGGGTTGGGTGCCATTTGGTGGCTATGTAAAGATCTCCGGAATGATTGATGAGAGCATGGATAAAGAGCAAATGAAGCTACCTCCAGAGCCTTATGAATTCAGGGCAAAGCCAGCTTGGCAAAGACTGATCATCATGGTAGGAGGTGTTGTGGTAAACGTGATTTTAGCCATTGTCATTTTTATTGGCATTACCTGGGTTTGGGGAGAAGAATACTTGCCTGCAAAGAATTTAAAATTTGGCGTGCACGCCGATTCTTTGGCTAAGAGCATGGGCATTCAAGACGGCGATAATATCTATGCTATTGACGGCAAGGTAGTGGAAGATTTTGGTACTGTAGTTCCAGATATTGTTACTTCCGATGCAAAGAAAATTACCGTAGAAAGAGCTGGTCAAAAAATAGACTTGGCTATTCCCGATGCCTTGATCAAGGACCTCTATAAAAAAGCTGGCAAGCGCGGCCGCGCAGGTGATTTATCCGGTGATTTTATCAGTATGCGTTATCCAGCTATCATTGACTCTATTGCCAAAACTGCCAATTTTAAAGAAGGTAAGTTTGCCAAAGGCGATACCTTAATTGCGTTTAATAAAAAGCCCTTCCAATATTTTCACGAATACGAAGCTTTGAACAAGGGCTTTGGGGACTCTGTGGTAGAATTCACAGTAAAACGTGGAGCCGATACCGTAGCGGTAAAAGTGCAATTGAATAACAAAGGCGCTGTAGGATTTTTCCGCGTAACACCTTATGCCATGTTTGGTACCGTGAGTAAGGATTATAGTTTGGCGCAGGCTATTCCAATGGGATTCAATAGATGTTTTGAAACACTAGATAGATATATCACAGGCATCAAACAAATCTTCACAGGTAAGGTAAATGCCAGTGAATCTTTGGGTAGTGTAATCAGTATTGGAAATACCTTCCCAGGTGTTTGGGACTGGCAAAAATTCTGGACCTTGACTGGTATCTTCTCTATCATCTTAGCCTTTATGAATATTCTGCCCATTCCTGCACTAGATGGTGGACACGCACTTTTCACTTTGTATGAAATGGTTACTGGACGTAAGCCTGGTGACAAGTTCATGGAATATGCTCAGATGGTGGGTATGGTGCTCTTATTAGGATTAATGGCTTACGCTTTGGGTCTTGACTTCTGGCGTTTGTTTAAATAGTTTAACAGGTAGCATTCTTTGGAATGGCTACCTTTGCATTCTGGGGTCGTATTGGTTTTGACAGCATATGTCACGGTTGGTGTAAGCATGCAGTGCGTTGGATAATTAGCACTTTAATCTGAATATTCAAACTTCAAATGGCAATACTCAGTATGCCATGGCTGCTTAATCAGTGATTAAGTAACCATTCGGGCCGCGGCTAAGGTTGGTCTCTTACCTCTTGCTGCCGCCGACTTAAAACAAAAGAGAATGCTGTAACGGAAGGCTGTGACCGTTGCCTAAGACCATTCAGCTAAGCGTTAGGTTGGTTTGTTTCTTTCCTGCTTAGTGCCTACAATTAATAAGAAAATAAGCATGTAGAAAGCTAATGGTAGCGATGTTTGGACAGGGGTTCGACTCCCCTCGACTCCACTTAAAAAGGGTCTTGTGAATGTAGGTTTACAAGACCTTTTTATTTTATACCTATGAAATAAGGATATCTATTATTTTAGCAAGTTAGTAATACACATACTTATATAAAATCAAGTTTTGAAGAGCCATTTTGTTCCATATTTTCCCTATCATTTGTTCAATATTGCAAGACGCTATGTTGTATTATTAGCGTTAGTCTTATTCAGTAATGGTATTAGCGCAAGTACCAATGATAGTATTTTGATTACGCAATTATTACAAAAATTGGAAGATTTGCAAATCAAGGAAAATGGCATTTTTCCAAAAGGTTCCTTCCCCTCTTATAGAATGTATGCCCTGAATAAAACAAGATATAAGGCAGATGTGAATTCATTTTTTACTGGGCTAGTCTCATTTACTTTACAAAGCTTAATGCCAAAGCTATCTGTTACTCAAAAGCAGCAAGCTACAAAGATCATTGATAGAGCAAAAGCTGTATATCCAAAATTTAAGAATAAAAAATACCCAGAAAGAAATACCTATAATTTTTGGCCTACTGATACGGTACAAATTTTTCCCAATGGCGGTTGGTTAAATTTATTCAATCAACCACAAGCATTGGCAGATGATTTTGACGATACGGTAATTCTTTTGATGGCACAAAACGCTAGTGATTCCGAGGCCCAAAAAGTGCATGAATTAATGCAAATGTATAGAAATGGCTATAAGAAAAAGATCAACAATACTTTAGAATTGTATAAAAATGTTGAAGCGTATTCAACATGGTTTGGAGAGAAAATGCCAATCGAGTTTGATCTAGGGGTTCAAGCCAATGTTTTATATTTTGTACAATATTATCATTTGCCTTGGACTAAGGCAGACACTGCCACCCTTCAATTGATGGTAAATATTATAAAAGAAAAACAATACCTCAGCTTAGCAAACCATATTTCACCTCAATATGCTAAACCATCTGTATTGTTATACCATATTTCTAGATTAATGGCATTAAAACCAATTCCCGAACTCGAGACCTTAAAGCCCTCTTTGATTGAAGAAACGGAGAAATTATTAAAGGATTCCGATCTTTTTATGGACCAAGTTTTATTAAGCACATCATTGCTTAGGTGGGGCGTTCAACCGCCAAATGTAGCACCCCATAAATCCAATACCCTTGCATCATTGGTAGAAGACGATCAATTTGTTTTCTTTCTTGCCAATATTGGCTCCATGTTTCCTAACTCAATCAAGAAAACCGCTTATAATACCGGCGTATTTAGGTTTTCTTATCACTGTCCCGGATACAATTATTTGCTTCTGTTAGAGAACCTAGCCTGGCAACAAAAATTGAGTTCAAATTAATGTTGAATATTTGAGATTTATTGTTGAATCTTTTTTAAACAGCCTCAAAGCCTTGTTTTTTTTTGCTGATTTTCTGTAATTTCATGACCAAATTTTACAAACCAAACTTATGAAATCCTATTTTCTATTGTTTCTTTCTGTAGTGTTGTCATTTTCAGCCATTGCTCAAAACACAAAACCTGCAGAAAAATCTGCTAAGTCAGATAAAGTATTAAAAGTCAATGGTGATGAAATGGTTGGCAAAATCACTAGTATCTCGGACAATGAAATCAAGTTTATTTATGATGGAGAAACGCTAGAATATACCATCAAGAAAACAGATATTTTAAAAGTAACGTATAGTAGTGGCAGGGTAGAATTTTTTAATCGCCAGCAATTACCTTCTGAAAAGAAAGAAGCAGCAGAAGCAGCAGCACCTGCCTCACAGGCCAGTGCTAAGCCTGCCCGTACTTATGACGTAGCAGCAGGTGATCATCACAATAAAGTGGCCATTCTCCCTTTTGGTTATATTCGGGATGGACAAGCAGGCGCAAAAGAAATTAGCATCAAGGTTCAAACAGATGCTTATAGTTTTTTACAAAAACACTCTGCGGGATATACTTTGTTAGACCCAAGAACCACAAACGCATTATTGATTAAAGCGGGAGTAACCAGAGACAATATTGAAGGATTTACTTGGGATGAAATCTGTAATATTTTGGGTGTGGAATTTATTGTTGAAGGAACAGTGACCATTGTAAAAGGGATGCAATCATCTAGCACCAATTCAAGTTTTAATGCCAACAACGACGGGAATGGAAAATCTTTCAATGGAAATACAAAGGCCTATGGTAGTACCACTTCAACCAGTGCGCAATACTATGAGACAAGTGTTGTGATGAATGTATTCAATGATAAGAATCAAAACATTTATACTGAAAACCACAAAGCTTTTCTAAATAGCACCAATGCCCAATACAATACCACATTACAGTATTTGTTAAAGCGCATTCCCTTGTACCGCAAATAAACATAATGCTTGAGCTTTCTATAGGATTGAGATAACTTTGGCAAAAGCATTTTTATGGAACTGGGTATTGGCATGTTTGGAGACTTGAATGTAAGACCTGACGGCAGCATTCAGGATACCGGTGAGCGTTTAAAAGAGCTCATAGAAGAAATCAAATTGATGGACCAAACCGGTATTGATTTCTATGGTATTGGTGAACACCATCGTCCAGACTATGCAGTAGCTTCTCCAGAGATTGTCTTAGCAGCTGCAGCTTCTGTTACTAACCAAATCAAATTAGGATCTGCTGTCTCTGTTTTGAGTTCTGCTGACCCAGTAAAACTATATCAAGACTTTGCTACCTTGGATCAATTGTCAGGAGGTAGGGCGGAACTCATGGCGGGTAGAGGAAGTTTCATAGAATCCTATCCACTCTTTGGATATGAATTGGATGACTATGAAGACTTGTTTGAAGAGAAGTTGGGATTGCTGATGCAGATTAACCAATCGCCCCGTATTACCTGGAAAGGGAAATTCAGGGCATCACTCAAGAACCAATTGATCATGCCCAGAGCCGTGCAGGATCATTTAAATATTTGGGTGGCCATTGGTGGTACTCCCGCATCCGTAGTAAGGGCCGCTAAGTATGGCTTACCCGTGATGTTTGCTATTATTGGTGGAGACCCAGCACAGTTTCAACCGCTTTTTCAATACTATAAGGACTGCTATCAAGAGTTTGGTCATCCCATGGAAAAGTTTCAGGTAGGGGTGCACATGCATGCTTTTTTTGGAGAAGACGCACAACAAACAGCAGATGCCTATTATCCCATCTACTCCGGACAAATGGATAGGATTGGAAGAAGCAGGGGATGGCCTCCTTATCAACAAAGACAGTATCAAGTAGGTAGAGGTAAAAGTGGTCATTTGATCATTGGAGACGCCAATCAAGCCATTGATAAAATTTTGTACCTGCATGAAATGTTTGGGCTAACGAGATTTTCGGCGCATATGGACGTAGGAGGTCCAAGTCATGCAACACTCATGAAATCTATTGAAATCTTTGGAACAAAAATTGCACCCAAGGTTCGTGAAGCTTTGAAAGCTTGATGTGGATTGGCCAATCAAGTTGCTCCAAATGCGGTTATGAGATTGGGTAAATGGTTACCCATTTATTTTTTACCATAGTCAAATACCAATTGACAAAAAGCTTTTACGCCCACAATAAATCCTGATTCGTCTAAATAAAAATCGGGAGTATGATGTCCGCCTACTTCAGCTGGATTCTTACCTTTGGTCATGCCACCCAAAGAGAAAAATAGCGTGGGTGCTTTTTCTCCATAAAAAGAAAAATCTTCTGCTGCCGTGGTCCAGCTTGATTCTATTACTTGGTCTGTTCCTGCTGCTTTAATCAAGGACGGAACCATTTTTTTTGTAAGTGCTGGGTCATTGTAATTCACCAAGGTTTGGGTAATGATTTCAACAGTTGCAGTGGCCCCGGCACTCTCTGCCATTCCCTTGACCATGCGCTTGATTTTATCATGTGTAGCAATTCTTGTTTTAGCATCAAGGGCACGAATGGTTCCTCCCAATTCAGCTGTTTCTGGAATAATATTATTTCTCAAACCACTATGCATAGATCCCACTGAAATAATCAAGGGAGCTTTGGTTAAATCAGTTTCCCTACTCACAATTCTTTGTAGACCTTGCACCACATCTGCTGCAATAGAAATGGGATCTGTACTCAACCAAGGCATGGCTCCATGACTTCCTTTTCCCTTAATGACTATATTAAATTGATCGGCTGAAGCCTGCGCTGATCCTGATTTATAAGCCAACATACCAGCTGGCATGGAAGCTGCCATATGTAAACCAAATACAACGTCTAATTTAGGGCTATCCATAGCGCCATCTTTAATCATGAGAGGAGCGCCACCTTCTTCATTATTAGGAGCACCTTCTTCTGCTGGTTGAAACAAAAACACTACGGTTCCTGCCAGATCTTTTTGCATCTCTTTTAAAGTCTTTGCAGTAGCCATTAAGATGGCGGTATGTGCGTCATGACCACAGGCATGCATTACGCCAACGGGTTGACCATTGTATTCTCCTTTTACTTTTGATGCAAATGGAATGGGTGTTCTTTCTACAATGGGCAGCGCGTCTATATCGGCCCGCAGGCCAATATTTGGTCCAGGTTTGCCACCTTTTAAAATGGCAACCACCCCTGTTTTGGCAATAGGGTATTTTACTTCTAAACCAATTGATTTGAGATAGTCCGCTATATAAGCACCTGTTTTAAATTCCCTATTAGACAGTTCTGGATTTTGGTGAAAATGTTGACGCCACTGAATTAATTGGGGTTCAATTTTGCCCAACAATTCTGAATAATTTTTGGGTAATTCCTGAGCAGAAACTTGAAAAACAGCAGTCATTGCTAGTGCAGAAAATAGCTTTCTCATGTAGTTGGTTTGAAAAACAAGCTACTAAACTATTTTCATTTGGGTATGTGGAAGACAAAATATTGTTGATTCTAATATCTTGGTATGGAGCCTTTTACAAAGAATTATTGACCAAGAAGTTGGCTGATTGGCTGGGATCAGCCAATTGCAAAATGGTTTTTGATTCAAAGAGTTTGATCAACTGTTTTTTAATGGGTTGATATTGATAGTGCATGGGGCAGGGTTTTGTTTCAGAACAATTATTCAAACCCAAAATGCATTTGATAAATAAGTCTTGCTCATCCATGGCTTCTAATACCTTTCTAATGGGCAATTGCTTGGCAGTTTCGGTAATATAAAATCCACCATTGGGTCCACGAACTGAACTAATCACGCAATTATCCTTGGTAAGCAATTGCAAAATTTTAGCCGTAAAACTAGGTGGAGAATCAATGGCATTAGCTATTTGGTTCAAGCTCAGTTTATTTTCTGGGCTGGACTCTTGGGCAATATAAATAGTGGCCCTCAAAGCATATTCTGTTGACTTTGAAAACATAGCAATCGTTTTATAAAACTAGATTCAATACTAATCGGCAAACCATTCTGCAAAACTGTCCTTGGTTTCATAGATTTTCATATGCACCAATTTCAGGTCTTCCGGTAATAAAGGCTCAATGATCTTTTGAATATGATACAAAATATTTTCTGCACTGGGTTCCATTTGCCAAACCTGCAAGTTCTCATCATATTGGATGCCAGGATGTGCTGCCAAATAGGCTTCAGACAACACCAAGCTATGGTCCAATTTGTCAACAACTGGTCCTTTCACCATCTTCTTTAAATCTTTAAAATCCATCAAAAATCCAGGAGGAGTTATGGATCCGCTTACGGGTTTATTGGACTGAAAACATACATGTAATTCATACGAATGGCCATGAATATTTTTGCAAGGACCTTGGTATCCATGAATAGCGTGGGCCATTTCAAAATGAAAAATCTTAGTGAGTCTGAGCATGGCTAAAATAATTAAGGACAAAAATACCTTTAATTGTTAATTTTGCAGGAATTTTCAAATAAAATGCAATACTAGTGACAATGACCCAAAGAAAGGTAGAGATTCTTTCGCCCGCAGGTTCTTTTGATTCCTTAATGGCTGCCATACATGCAGGTGCATCTGCGATTTATTTTGAAACTATAGCAGTAGCCAAGACTAGTCCTGTTAACATCATTAAACTATCATGAATCCATCCATTAGTGAATTTTTACTGTCTCAGTCCTGTGCCAATATTGCATGCTTAGACAATGCCGGTAAACCCTATTCTTTTTCTTGTTATTATGTGTTTCATCCTGAGTTGAATCAACTCTATTTTAAATCATCCGTTGATGCTGCACACTTTGGGTTCTTGGTCAATAGTTCGGCTGTGTCTGGTACGGTACTCCCTGATATATTAAATAAGTTAATGGTCAAGGGTTTGCAAATGGAGGGTATTTGTTTAAACGAAGACCATCCTTTGGCAAAGGGCGCCTCACAATACTATCACAAAAAAAATCCATTGGCACTAGCTATGTCTGGCAAAGTATGGACTATTCAGATAGAACACCTTAAGCTAACTGACAGTAGTTTTGGTTTTGGCAAAAAGCTGCACTGGTATGCGCAATCTGGTCAGGCTGAATGACAAAAGTCATATTTATGCTCTGAACAAGGGATTATTTTTGTTCGGACCCAGCTTACAGGCCTACATTTTGCAAAGCCTGTTTCTGTGTAAGAAAATGATTCTTAATCCCACATTCAGAACAAATGTATCAATCTCCCTATCACCAATTTCATATCCCAGTAATGGGTTTGGCTTATACCATTGATAGCCCCATTAAAGTGGCGCGTTTTGGTATTTCTTCCGTCATGTCTATTGTAGAAGACCGCTTGGTAGAAATGATGCGCGCGCATTATTATCCTACCATCAACAAGGAATACAAACCCATTGATACCCATGAAGAAGACTATCGCGCAAAGCGCATTACTGACTATTTAAATCTTGTCAATGAAATTGTTCAAGCCCAAGTAGAGAAACTGCGTCATGCAGCTTTTGAAGCGGGTTCAGAAATTGTCAAGTATTTTGAAATGCTCCCTGATGAAAGTAGCCTCAAACAATTGTATCTAAAAATGATGCAAACAGATGAGGAAAAGGAAAAAGCCAACCTAGAAGCTTATCTCAGATCTCATATTAAACCAGGAAGTATTGATGTAAATATCATGACCAAGTTGGACAAGAATAATTATAATAAAGCAGGTGAAGTGATTGCAGATGGTTCTGACGCCATTTCTGCCTTAAGAGGTTATGCAAATAGTCATTTAAAAAATAGCTCTATAGTGTTCTCCGCTGGAATGAATCCTAGATTGTATAATTATTTGGAGTCTTTCTCAGAATTTGATGTCAACGAAAACGGCGATTTTAATAAGAAGATTATTATCAAAGTAAGTGACTATAGATCTGCCTTGATTCAGGGAAAATTCTTGGCCAAGAAAGGTTTATGGGTGAGTGAGTTTAGGGTAGAGTCTGGATTGAATTGTGGTGGCCACGCATTTGCCACAGACGGCATTTTGCTAGGACCTATTTTAGAAGAGTTTAAACAAAACAAACAGGAACTAATAGATGCATTATTTGAAATTTATAATGCGGCTCATTTAAAGAAAAGCGGAAAAGAGTTTAAATATCCACCAGCCATTAGATTCACCGTTCAAGGTGGTATTGGTACCCATGAAGAAGATGCCTACCTACACAGTTATTATGAGTTTGACGGAACTGGATGGGGTACACCCTTTCTATTAGTGCCAGAAGCTACTACCGTAGATGATGCCACTTTAAAACTATTGGCTGCAGCTAAGGATAAAGACGTGAAACTAAGCCATGTGTCACCTCTTGGGGTAAGATTTCATTATTTAAAAGGTACTAGCTCTGAAGTTGAAAAGTTAATGCGCATTGAGAAAGGTACGCCTGGTAGCCCTTGTACAGAAAAGCATTTGAGTTTTAATACAGAATTTACTACAGAGCCAATTTGTACCGCGTCTATCAAATACCAGCAGCTAAAAATTGCCCAGTTAAAAACAATGGGTCTGCCAGAAAAAGTATTGGAAAAGCAAGTCAATGATTTATTGGAAAAAGAATGTCTTTGTGTGGGGTTGAGTAATTCTGCCGCCATTAACTATTCTCAAACCTTTGTCAATAAATTAGGCGCTGTTACCATTTGCCCCGGACCAAATATTGTAAACTTTAATAAGACGGTTTCTTTGCAAACCATGTCTGACCATATTTATGGCAGAACCAATATCTTGGGTAATACCAATAGGCCCCATATGTTTGTGGCAGAACTTTATCTCTATATTGATTTCTTTAAAGAGCAATTATTAGAAGATGTAGAAAACGAACAATATGAGAAGAAAAAGAAATTCTATATTGGTTTTTATCAGAACCTGCGCTCAGGCATAGCTTATTATAAGGGACTAGTGGGCTTAAGCGATGAGACCAAACTAAGATTAGACAAAGACTTGGAGGCAGCTTCTTTAGAATTGGACTACTTGAATTATCAATACGAGATCATTACCAATCCATAGTAGTTGTAAAGTTAGGAAAGCCGCCCTTTTGAAATTGGGGCGGCTTTTTTTTTGTTGAAATTCGTTATTGCGTTTAACGTTAATTTGTTAGGGAAATCAGAGACTAAAGTTCAACTTGCACTGGTTCATGAAGCAGATAGGAATTGCCTATAATGATCATACACTTTTTCATATGTTGCGCCATTTTGAGAGTATCAATGATGGGGCTAAAGACTGTTTGATAAAAAGAGGATATGGTCATCAAACCATGGAAGCGGCACTTCAAATGCCGGGGTCTAAATTTCATGCTGCTTTTGCCCAAGACTTAAAAATGCTGGAAAAGCAATTGACCCTTGGTCAAAAACTTAGTCAAGAAACAGTGGGCAAGTACTTACAAGTACAGCTCAGTTTTGACCCAGTTCAATTTCCGCAAGGAATTGGAAATTTGGGAGTAGTACCCTTTACCAATCTCTCAAAACTGAACGCAAGGGCGTTGGTCAAAAAAGCGAATAGGGACGTTTTATTACAGCATGCAATAGTAGATCAGCTGCCTCCTACTTGGGAGATGTCTTTGATTCTAAAGCCCCAACAAAACTATTATTTATTGATTACGGCTTTTCCGGGTACAAGGTCCTTATCAATACCTAATACCAAGATGAATGATGCAGATTTTAAAGCTAGTACCCTGTATTGGGAGAACCATGTATTCTTGGAATTAGGGTAATTAAATACATAAATCATAAATGAAAGTTTTATTCATCCAATTCCAATTGGAGTAAACTAAAAAAATCAGATTCGGGTATTTCAGAAACAGAACCAGGAGATAATGGTTGTAGTCTAAGATTTTCAATAGAAGTTCTAACCAGTCTTCTGCATTTATGGTGCACGGCAGCAACCATTTTACGAACCTGATGAAACTTCCCTTCTGTGAGCGTGATCTCTAACCAACTATTGGGAATCTTGGCTGGAATTTCATGGGCAGCAGGTTCCAACCAGGATGGACGTTCTACTTGTTTCACCAAACAGGGACTAGTGGTATATGACATGCCACCTTTGATTTCAATTTCAATACCCTTGCATAGTTGGTCAATGGAAGCTTGACTGATTTTGTTTTTAACCTGAACCAAGTAAGTACGGCCATGTGGTTTTTTTCCTTGAAAAAGCAACCTAGTTATCTTAGGATTCGTGGTTAACAAAAGCAATCCTTCTGAGTGATTATCCAATCGGCCAATGGCATGTGTGCCTTCTGGAAAATCAAAGTCCAATTGCCCCAATAAGCGTACATCATGTGAGCTTACAAATTGGGAGACCATATTGTATGGCTTGTAAATAGCAAAATATCGGTGTTGCTGAGTATTCACAACTGCAAGATATCAAAGAAATGCACTGCGTTGTCTTAACCAATACCTTTGTATTAGATCATACTTTAAAATCATGCTAAGTAATAACGACATCCTTAAGAAAATTCGTGTGGCACTTTCTCTAAGAACAGAAGAAGTAATACACATACTTTCCTTGGTAGATTTTCATATCACCAAAGGGGCTTTGGGCGATTTATATAGACATGAAGATCATCCCAATTATCAGGAAGCGGGTGATCAGATTCTGAGAAGATTTCTAGACGGCTTGGTTATATA
>JBEAPC010000088.1:0-6626 GCA_041164585.1 Bacteroidota bacterium | reverse complement strand
GGAAATGATTCTTTATTTTACTTCAGACAAGAATGCCAATGTGTTGGTTGAAATTCCGGGATTGGGCTATAGTCAAACCTATACGGTCATTGCCAATCAGGTCACTTTGTCTAATCCTTTACCCAAAACAGGTGCCCAAGATTGCCGCATTAACTTTGTTGGCAAGCAAAACAAGGGGATTCATGTAACAAGTGATGTTCCTATTGTGGCTTATGAACATATCTATAACCAATCAGTTTCTGGCGCATCCCTATTATTTCCAACCAATACCTTAGGTAAGGAATACTATTCAGTTAATTTTACCCAATTATCCAATCAAGCTTTTTCAAACTCCTACTTTTTTGTCATTGCCACTGAGGATAATACTTCTATTGAGATTACCCCTTCTGGTACCAATTTGAATGGTTTAGCGGTTGGAGTACCATCCACCCCCATTCCTTTAGCCAAAGGAGAGATTTATTCCGTTATTGGTACCGTAGTGGGTAGCACAGGAGTTGACTTATCTGGTTCAAAAATTAGGTCTATAAGCAATAATGGATCTGGTGGTTGCAAAAAGATAGCCGTATTTTCTGGAGCTGGCAAATTGAGTATTGGTGGATCCAATAATGGATCGGCAGATAATGTATTTGCCCAAGCATTTCCCTCGGTAGCTTGGGGTAAAAAATATTTAACCGTTCCAACTGGTTCACAACCCAATAACTTTTATAGGATTTGTGTTACTGACCCTAATACAGAAGTAAAACTAAATGGGGTAGTGCTTCCCAAATCCTCTTTGGTAAACAACTTTTATTACCAATTTAAAAATGGGAATGTTACAGGCATCAATCCAGCCATTCCCAATTTAATAGAATCCGATATTCCTATTATGGTTGCCCAATATTGTACCACACAAGGAACTGAGGGTAACCCAAATGTTTCCGGTGCAGGTAGCAATGGCATTGGGGGAGATCCGGAAATGATTTATTTAAGCCCCATTGAACAAACCATTAGTAAAATCACACTTTATTCAGCCAATCAATTTAGAATTCTTCAGAGTTATATTAATGTCATTATCAAAACTGGGGGCGTCAATAGTTTTACCCTAGATGGGGTTTCTCAAACAGGTTTGTTTCAAACCCATCCTCAAGAAACTAATTTCTCTTATGCCATTATTCCAGTTAGTTCAGGTTCACATACACTTTTAGCTGATTCCGGTTTTAATGCCATTGCCTATGGTTTTGGAAATGCAGAATCCTATGGCTACAATGCCGGTACCAATGTGAAGGATTTTTCTCAAACAGCTTCTTTTCAAAATCCTTATAAGCGATTAGATTCTGCGGTTTCCTGCGCCAATACCCCTTTTCAATTTTCTATCCCCTTAAATTTTCAACCTTCTACCATAAAATGGGAATTTACTGCGGCACCCAATATTAGCCCCAATGCCACTATTGGAATTATCAATGCACCCGTGGCAGATAGTAGTACCAATATCAATGGTCAAAATCTCTATTATTATAGTCCTGGTCAGATATACAAATTTTTACAAGCAAATTCTGCGGCACTCAGAGACACCATTAAGTTATATACCACATCGGCTACACCAGATGGCTGTGGTAGTACAGACCAATTGTATACCATTCCCGTTAAAGTAGCTGAATTACCTGCTGCAAATTTTACCACCAATAATAGTGGTTGTGTTTCTGATTCAGTCAGATTCTTTGATGCCACTAATACTTTTGGAGACGGGATAATTGAAACAGGGCTTTGGGATTTTGGGGACGGCACCACGGATTCCGCTTTTAATCCAGTTAAGAAATTTGCTATTGGAGGCACTTATAATATTCGATACCGGCCCATATCCAGTTATGGTTGTGTTGGAGATGTTTCCATAAGTAAAACTTATTCAGCCTTACCGCTAGCTGGCTTTACTTATACAGATAGTTGCGTTAATCAAACCATTACGTTTAATGATGTTTCAACTATTGTTACAGGATCAATTGTAAAATGGTATTGGGACTATGGGAATGGGACAAAAGATACCCTTACAACATCTACTCCAAGAAATATTACATATACAGCTTCAGGACTAGTTACCGTTTCTTTAATGGTAGAAACCAATACGGGTTGTTTTAGTGAAGCATTTACCAAAACAATTACTATTAGACCCTTACCAGAAGTGGGTTTTATCTTACCTGAAGTTTGTCAAAACGATGCGGTAACGCAGTTCTTTGACAGTACAAAGATTGTAGACAATAGTAATAGCTTTACTTATCTCTGGAATTTTAACGCTGGTACACCAGCCGTTAGTCCAGCTCCTGTTCCTTTATCTGTTAATGAAGCAACCGCTAAAGATCCAAGGGTTAAATATACCACTCCAGCAAATTATCAAGTTTTTTTACAAGTCACTTCTATCTATGGTTGCAAAACCAGTATTACCCAAGCCTTTACCGTAAACGGTAGTAATCCTGATCCACAATTTGAGATTTTAAATAGCACGGAACTTTGTTCAAATAGACAAGTAGTTATTCGTAACAAATCAAAAATGTTGGATTTTGGAAATGTAACCAGACTAGAAATTTTCTGGGACATTGCAGACCTAACCAAAAAAACCGTGGTAGAAGATCCTGGATTTGATTCTTTGTATAGTTATCTCTATCCAGATTTTCAAAGCCCCGCCACTAAGAATTATACCATTCGTTTGGTTGCTTATTCAGGTGCATCCGGTTCTTCTTGTAACAAGAAAATTGAGAAAACAGTTACCATCTTGCAAAGTCCTAAAGTGACGTTTAGTAAAGTGCCAGGTATTTGTTTAGACGCTACACCAAGACTATTTCAACAAGCAAGTTTTAACGCCAGTGTTCCCAATGCAAGTGGAAGCCCTATTTTCTCTGGAACAGGTATTACTAATATAGCCACAGGTTTATTTAATCCAGTAACAGCTGGAGTAGGAGGGCCCTATAGCATTCAATACCTAAGTATTTCTGATAAGGGATGTAGGGATTCTGCCAGCCAAACCATTACGGTGTGGCCATCTCCAACGGCTAAATGGGGCGTTCAAAATATTGTTTGTGAAAAGAACAGTATTGCTTTCACAGATAGTTCTGTTGCCAATTATAGTAATATAGTCAAAAGGGATTGGAGTTTTGGAGATGGTGTAACTGCTGATAAACAAAACACTACCAGTTTTAATTATCAATACAATACTGCCAACAATTATACCATTGGTTTGCGTGTAACAACGGATAGTGGTTGTATCAGTCCTTTGAATGAACAAGTACTAAAAGTAAACTATTTGCCAAGGGTTGACTTTACACAACCAACAATTGTTTGTTTACCAGATGGCAATGCAACATTCCCCAATACCAGTACTATCCCTGATGGTTCAGATGCTTTGTTTAGTTATCTATGGACTTTTGGTGACGCCAACAATTCCTCTTCTTGGACTTTGAAAGATGGCAAGCACCAGTTTTCTGCATTAGGTACTTATCAGGTAAAACAACAAGTCACTACCAAAGACGGATGTATAGATTCTGCTGTTCAAGCATTCTCTAATCTCTTCCCTCAACCCAAAGCTGCTTTTGTAACAACGCCTGCAGAAATTTGTGTAAATGAGACCATTCAATTTACCGATAATAGCCAAGGTCTCACCAGTGCCATCAATGTATGGAAATGGGATCTAGCGCAGGGTAGCAGCTCCAGTTTGCAAAATCCTTCCAAGAAATTTACCGATTCAGGCACTTATAATATTGTGCTCTATGCATATAATACCCAAGGTTGTGTAAGTGATACAGTAACAAAATCCATTATTGTACATCCATATCCTGTATTGGATTTGGGGCCAAATTTGGTGGTTTTAGAAGGTGGCCAAACGCCATTAAAACCTTTGTATGTCTATGGTACCAATTTACAATATCTCTGGACCCCATCTATGTATTTGAGTTCAGATACAGCAAGGGTTCCTATTTCTACGCCGTTGGGCGATGTCACCTACAAATTGACCCTAACAGGAATAGGTAACTGTATAGTAACGGATGAGATTTTCATCAAGTTGTTGTTGGCCCCCATAGTTCCCAATGCTTTTTCTCCAAATAAGGATGGCATCAATGATACTTGGAAAATTGAATACCTTGAGTCTTATCCAGGTGCAACCGTAGATGTGTTTAACCGTTATGGACAAAAAGTATTTAGTTCCAATGGCTATACCACTCAATGGGATGGAACATTCAATGGAGTAGCTTTGCCAATAGGCACTTATTATTATATTATTAACCCTAAGAATGGTAGGGCTACCATTCAAGGATCAGTGACCATTATCAAATAGATTATGCAGTTGAAAATAAAAATATTGTTTTTGGGAATCATACTATGGGGAGGTCTTGCTGCTCAGCAAAGACCTTACTATACCCAATACATCCTGAATAATTACTTAATTAATCCAGCAGTAGCTGGAATTGAAAATTATTGGGACATGAAGATCAGTCACCGCATGCAATGGGTGGGTTTGCAAGACGCTCCGGTAACTACTTATTTTACCTTGCATGGGCCATTGAAAAAAGCTGCTTATGCAAATGACAACGCCACTAGTTTTCGTACACCAGGTGAGAATCCTAGAGGTGCTAATTACTGGCGTAATTATACGGCACCTGATCCACATCATGGAGTAGGCTTTACCATGCTCAATGACAAAACAGGTCCCTTGAATAGATTTGCAGCTTATGGTACATATGCTTATCATTTGGGACTATCACCTACAACCAGTTTGTCTGCAGGTGTTTCAGCAGGTTTTACCAATATGAGTCTAGACGCTAGTAAACTAAATTTTGGAACTACTACCGTAGATCCAGCCGTTGCTGGAAGTGGATTAATCAATACCATTAAACCTGATATAAGTGCGGGGCTTTGGCTCTATTCTGCAGATTATTTTATAGGCCTATCTGCTCAACAAATTATTCCCCAACAGATTGCATTTTCTGATAATACAGTTTATTTAGAAAGAGGTAAACTAGTGCCGCATTTGTTCTTAAGTGCTGGTATGCGTTTTCAGTTAAGTGACGACGTGAGTTTTTTGCCTTCTACTTTAATTAGGTATGTAAGCCCTTTGCCAATGGGTTTTGATGTTAACGCCAAATTCCAATACCAAGACCTGATCTGGGCTGGCGCTTCTTATAGATACCAAGACGGTATTGCGGGTATGGTTGGTTTGAATATTAGCCGTACCATTAATGTGGGTTATTCTTATGACCTTCAAACATCTCAACTCAATACCGTGAGTAAGGGAACCCATGAAATCCTGATTGGATTCTTAATTGGTAACCGTTATGGTGATTGGTGTCCAAGGAATTTGTGGTAATCAAATAGCATACTAAAACAATAACCTTATTACATAAAAAATCCCGGACTATTGGTCCGGGATTTTTATTTGAATTCAATTAAGAATTATTTCTTTATTTCTTCTTCGTTGATATTGATATTTAGTTGATCCTTACCATTGAACAAAGCTTGGTATTTAGCCAAAGTAGCAGCATCCTGCTCTTTACCATTGATGATTAATTTGCCATTTTTTAATTCAACAGCTAATTTTCCAGCTACTTGAAAACCATCTTTTTTAATGGCTTCAATCAAAGCTTTATAATCATCTCCAGTTGCTGTAATAGTAGTACTTGTTGTAGTTGAATCATTAGAAGTAGCACTAATGGTCATTTCAATTTTCTTTTCTACCATCGGCGCAGCCTTAGACTTGTGCAATTGAGCCAAAGTAGGCGCAATAACCAAGGACACAATAGACATTAATTTGATCAAGATATTCATTGAAGGTCCTGAAGTATCTTTAAATGGATCACCTACAGTATCACCAGTTACAGAAGCCTTATGTGGTTCTGATTTCTTGTAATAGATTTCTCCGTTGATCTCAACACCTTTCTCAAATGATTTCTTGGCATTATCCCAAGCACCACCTGCATTGTTTTGGAACATTCCCATAAGCACACCACTAACAGTAGCACCTGCTAAGAATCCACCCAATACTTCTGGTCCAAAAATAAAACCAACAATCAATGGAGATAGAATGGCAATAGCACCAGGCAACATCATTTTTTTCAAAGATGCTTCAGTTGAAATAGCCACACATTTATCGTATTCCGGTTTGCCAGTACCTTCCATAATACCTGGAATGGTACGGAACTGCCTACGCACTTCTTCTACCATGGCCATAGCTGCTTCACCCACTGCACGAATGGCTAATGAAGAGAAGATAAATGGAATCATAGCACCAACAAACAAACCAGCCAAAACATCGGCATGGTAAATATCAATACCATTAATACCCGCAATTCCCACAAAGGCAGCAAACAAAGCAAGCGCTGTTAAAGCAGCAGATGCAATAGCAAAACCTTTACCAGTTGCTGCAGTAGTATTACCTACGGCGTCAAGGATATCTGTTTTCTCACGAACTTCTTTTGGTAACTCACTCATTTCTGCAATACCACCTGCGTTATCCGCAATAGGACCAAATGCATCAATGGCTAATTGCATAGCAGTAGTGGCCATCATACCAGCAGCAGCAATGGCAACACCATACAAACCTGCGCAATAATAAGAACCATAAATACCACCAGCTAATACCAAAATAGGTAACATGGTAGATTCCA
>JBEAPC010000087.1:0-9617 GCA_041164585.1 Bacteroidota bacterium | reverse complement strand
ATATCGGCATAGCCCTTTGATCCATTGTCAAAAAATAAAGCATAGCCTTTTGAGGAACTAAAAAAAGGAACAGAAAAATTCAGGTTATCCGCACCTTCTGCATAACCATACCATGGATTATTGTAGAGGTTAAATTTATATCCCCTTCTATTGAGAGGCAATGCGCGTTCGCCACCACCAAAGATTTTTTCGCCTGTAGTTAATGCTATTTGAAACCCCTTATTCCCTTCTTGATCTTGCAGATAAGAAAGCACAACTTCCTTGTTATTTCCAATTAAGATTTGATTCCCATTTTGTGCAACTAAACCTTTGTCAACTTTGCTCAAAGCTTTGCCCAATACAGCTCCTGTAATGGCTTCGTTATGGGTATAGCCCATTGGCTGAAAACTGAGTTTGATTATATTGGGTGCCCATTGTTGAACAGTCCACGCTCCCTCTGTTTGAGTAAATTGGAGAGAGGTCTGATTTGGGTTCTGCGCAAAACTTGGTTGAAAAACAATTAGGCAAACTACTGCTACTAAAAAGCGCATGGGTGACTGAAAAAATAACTTTTTCATAGGGCTTCAATTTTGGAGGCCGGGGCTCCCACTATTTGGAATTACGGTAGAACATTTTATCAATGGGTTGGTTGAATTGAACAGATTGAATACTGATCACCGTTTCAATAGGTCCAAAACTAATTACCTGTTCCATTGGAAAAAGCACTCCGTTAATGGTCATATATTTTCTATACTGGATACTTGTCTTTGCTTTTTTACCACGGCCATTGCCCATCATTTTCATGATGGCTGCAAAACCTGTGAGATTGCCTGCCATATCGCCCACGGCACTTACCTGCAACACATGATAATCTGCCGTGCTAATCAGGTATTGGATAAACTGTCCTGACTTTAATGTGAGCTTGATATTATAGCAATCCTGTTTGTCTACTTTCTCAATCCCCAATAATTCTGCTTTGTTTCCTTTGGCTGCATAATCTACCAATGGACCAAAAGGACCAGAACAATCCATCTCAAATTGTTGCCCTACTAATTCTTCGGGACTCATTTTTTGTAGCGCTGGTTTGGTAGCTTCAGAACCACCAAAAGCAGGCAGAGATGGAATATATGCCCATCCTGCCGTATCAGTCACTAGGGTATAAGAAGAACCCATGCCCATAATACCCGCCATATCTCGGCGGAACAATTTGCCATTCTCTTTAACCGTATTTAAGTTAATCTCTAAGGCCTGACCCATAATGCTCAATTTTAAAACAGATTCCATTTGCATAGAACTCAATGCCTTTAGTTTTTCCCTACCACCATAGGTTGCTTCAAATTTGTTAATCACGGAATCCAAGTTTTGGGCCTGAATATTTGCAAAGGAGAAGCAACTAAGTACTAGTAGTGGGAAAAATTTCATGTGTCTGTTTTAGATATGTTCTACCTTCAAATTTAGTATAAGTAAACCATGACACAAGCAAGTTTCAAGATCAGCGGAAATCTAGTAGACGTTTGGAAAAAATCAATCTACCATGCCTGTTTGGAAATAGTAGATGGAAAAATCCAATCTATTCAACAAACGGGTGAACCTGTTCAAGCAGGCAACTATATTTTACCCGGTTTTGTAGACGCGCATGTTCATATTGAAAGCAGTATGCTCATACCCAGTGAATTTGCCAGACTGGCCGTGGTGCATGGTACCATTTCTACGGTGAGTGACCCCCATGAAATTGCCAATGTTTGTGGATTGGAAGGGGTGGAATACATGATTAACAATGGCAAAAAAGTTCCTTTTAAATTCAATTTTGGGGCACCCAGTTGTGTGCCTGCCACCATCTTTGAAACAGCAGGTGCTAGCCTGGATGCAGCAGCTGTAAAAGCTTTGTTGGAAAAACCTGAGATCAAGTATTTGAGTGAGATGATGAACTTTCCTGGCGTATTGAATCAGGACCCAGAAGTGATGCAAAAAATCAGGGCAGCACACGCGCTCAATAAACCCATTGACGGGCATGCTCCTGGTCTCAGAGGCGCCACTGCCAAAGCCTATATTGAAGCAGGAATTTCTACAGACCACGAATGTTTTACCAAAGAAGAAGCTTTGGATAAATTGGAACACGGCATGAAAATTATTATCCGGGAAGGTAGTGCAGCCAAGAATTTTGAAGCCCTGATTGAACTGCTAGAAGACCATCCCAATTTGGTTATGTTCTGTTCTGATGACAAACACCCAGATAGTTTAGAAGCAGGTCATATTAATCAGCTTTGCGCGCGTGCGGTGGCAAAGGGAATTGATTTGTTTATTGTACTTCGCGCGGCGTCCGTGAATCCTGTTTTGCACTATGATCTTGACATGGGACTACTTTGTGAAGGGGATGACGCAGACTTTATAATTACAGATGATTTGACCAATTTTATCATCAAACAAACCTATATCAATGGTCTGTTGGTGGCAGAGAATGGCAAGAGCTTAATTAATTCAGTTCCTGAAATTGCCATCAACCAATTTGACTGCGCAGCCATTGCAGCAGAAGACTTGAGTATTGCAGCAAATGCTTATCCTGTGATTGATGGAAAGATTCCCGTGATGGAAGCATTAGATGGTCAATTAATCACCAACAAACTTTGGTTAGAACCTAGTTTAGAAGATGGAAACTTGGTGAGTGACACCAATAGAGACTTATTAAAAATGGTAGTGGTAAACCGATACCATGCAGCACCCATTGCCAAATGTTTTATTCAAAATTTTGGATTTAAAAGAGGTGCCATTGCTTCTTCTGTGGCCCACGATAGTCACAACATTGTAGCGGTTGGCGTAGACAATGCTAGCTTGGCAAAAGCTATTAATTTGGTGATCAAAGAAAGGGGTGGTGTGAGTGTGGTAGATGGAGATCTGGAATCTGTTTTGGGCTTGCCTGTGGCAGGACTGATGAGTACCGATGACGGTTATCAAGTTGCTGCTGCTTATACCAAGATTGATCGCATGGCCAAAGACCTAGGATCCAGTCTTCAAGCGCCTTTCATGACTTTGAGCTTTATGGCTTTATTGGTGATTCCTCACTTAAAACTAAGTGACAAGGGACTGTTTGATGGAGATAATTTTAGCTTTATTCCCTTGGTGCAGGATCAAGCTTCCTGACCTATCCAAACGGCTCCTCCAATACTGCTTCTCTTGGCACCAGTAACACTGTGTAACACGGTGTTTTCTTCACGCCAACGTAGCACGGCTAATAAGCCCATAACTAGTGCTTCTTTAAAGTCTATCAATTCTTGTTCTGGAATGGCAACAGCAATACCAAGTGGTTTTACAGCGGCTGCAATTCTTTCAATTAAGAAATAATTATGTGCTCCCCCACCCGTAATCAACATAGAAGCCTGGTCCTCAATTTTACCACCCTGTAATGCATTAATAGCATAGCCAATTTGCATGGCAATATGCTCTACATAGGTTCTCAAAGCATCTGGAATAGACAATCCATATGAAGCAATCAGCGGATACACTTGGTCAGTTCCAAAATCATTGGCTAAGGACTTGGGATAAGGTTGCTGGTAATAATCCAACCCATTTAATTTGGTCAATAATCCAGTGTGCAATTGTCCGCTCTTGGCTATATCGCCCCCGGCATCATATTCCTTGCCAATTTGCTCACAGAAAATATTCATGACCCTATTGGCGGCACAGATATCATAAGCCAAATAACCAGTGGCCCGATTAGCCGTAATATTGGCAATACCTCCCAGGTTTAATAGATAAGCATATTTATCAAGCAATAATTTTTCTCCCATGGGAACAATGGGCGCACCTTGACCACCAAGGGCCACGTCCATGATTCGCAAATCACTCACTGTATTGATGCCCGTGGTTGCGGCAATAGTTGCCCCACAACCCAACTGACCCGTCATCCCCAATTCTGGTACATGAAAACTGGTATGACCATGGGATCCTATTAATTGTACTTGATGTTCTACATCAAACTCTTGGATAAATCTGTTCACACCCTCTCCTAGAAGCCTTCCATAATTGGTATGTAGCAACTGGTAATCATATGCAGATAGGCTTGTGGCATTTTTCAACTGTGTCTGCCACTCTGAACTATAAGGATAACAGGCTGCTGCCTTGATGCTATATTCCCATTTTCCACCAATTTCTGTGAACTCGGCAAAAACTAGGTCTAGCCCGTCTAAACTGCTTCCGCTCATGAGTCCAATGGCCTTGTAAAACATAAATTTCCTATTACAGTGGTTTGATTTTAGTTTTGACATCCCAAATCTAACTTCAAATACCTATACCATGATTGTAAATTTAAGTGAACAACACAGCCTAGTAAGCAACTGGGTATCGGAATTGAGGGATGTTAATGTGCAAGGAGATCGCATGCGTTTCCGTAGAAACTTAGAGCGGATTGGAGAGATTGCCGCTTATGAGATTAGCAAAGAACTTCCTTGGAAAATTCAGGAAACCCCTACTCCGCTTGGTATTCATGAAAGTAAAGTATTGGTAGAACAACCAGTATTGGCTACTATTCTACGCGCTGGAGTCCCCTTACACCATGGTATGATGAACTATTTTGACAAGGCGGACAATGCCTTTATCTCGGCCTATAGAAAACATCACCGCGATGGTAGTTTTGAGATCAACCTTCAATACATGAGTAGCCCCAGTTTGGAAGATAGGATTGTGATTATCAGTGATCCCATGTTGGCAACAGGTGCTTCTTTGGTAAAAACCATCCAATATATTAAGAACGAAGGCAACCCTAAAGCCATTCATATAGTAGCTGCTATAGCTTGCACGGTGGGTATTGAATTTGTTCATCGCGAAGCAGGGAACCAAATCAAGATCTGGTGTGGCGATATTGACGATGAACTAACTGCCAAAGGTTATATTGTTCCGGGCTTGGGCGATGCTGGAGACCTAGCATTTGGCATAAAAGTGCAGTCTTAACCCAATTTGGTTCTAAGAAAAAGTTAATAAGGGGCAATTTTTGTTCAATTGCTTCAAGCTAGCAGGCTTTGGCTTAAATTCGAACCGGTGATGGGTAAAATGAAAATCTATTTTTTGGTAGTCAGTCTGTTTTTGCTGGGCAATGCCTCGGCACAGGACCCCCATTTTTCACAGTTTTTCTCTTCACCGCTTACTTTGAACCCCGCATTTACGGGTAAATTCTTTGGAACCTATCGCGTAGCGGGCAATTATAGAAACCAGTGGCCTACTATCAACAATGCTTTTACCACTACAACTGGTTCTATTGACTTTCATATTTTACAAGATAATATTGCACCCAATGATACCTGGGGTGTGGGTTTTGTAGGTTATAATGATAATAGCGCCAATGGTGCCGTAAAATTCAACTACGCTTCTTTTTCAACAGCCTATCACAAGGGTTTGGATGAGGATGGTAACCACCAATTAGGAGCTGGCTTTCAGGTTACTTATGCCAATATGCTGATCAATACAGCCAACCTAAAATTTGAAGACCAGTTAACTAGTTCTGGTTTTACAGGAGTCACTTCTGAAGTATTTAACAATGCCAGTTTGCAATCCAACTATATAGACGTGAATGCAGGTTTGTTGTACAATGGAAGCACCAATGAAAGAAACAATTTCTATTTTGGTTTGAGCTTGTACCATATTAACCGACCCAAACAACAGTTTACTGGAGCAGTATATAACCTGAATCCCAGAGCTACATTGAATGCTGGTGGATATTTTCCATTAGGCACTTCCACTACCATGCACGTAAGTGCTTTGCAAATGTTTCAGGGCGGTGCATCAGAAACCATGTTTGGTGGCGCTTTGCAATTAACGGCTGATCCTGATGCATATAAACCCACCAGTTTTTATGCTGGTGCATGGATTAGATTTAAAGACGCCATTATCCCATATTTAGGCATGGAATACCAAGATTTTAGATTGGGTCTGAGTTATGATTACAATAGTTCTGCACTCAGCACGGCTTCTCAAAACCGCGGTGGTATTGAGTTATCGCTGATCTATGTAAGAAGACCTACTACAGATAGACCTGTGAACTGTCCTAAATTCTAATTTTCAAATAGCGTTCCAAATTGTTTTGATAAGTGATCACTTCATTGTGTTGTTGATGACTATCAATGAACAGGATTCTATGATTAATCAAATGCAAATTGGTCAAATCTTTTTCATCTACCAATACCGGATTCAAATTCCATTTGTTTTTTAATTCCTTTGCCACCAACAAACTATTTTCCAGTGTGCCCCCATCCTTGGTATAAATATTAATGAATCGATGCTTCTCACTAGCAGCCATCCATTTCATATAATCTTCATTACCACCATAGAGGGCATCAAATAAGAAAACCTCTTGAATCTTGGCATGGGTAATAATTTTACTAATCACCCTATAAGCACCACTATGTCCTGCAAGGGTAATTTCCAAATCTTTGGCAAAGGGCAATTGTTTTTTATTCAGAATTTTTTGACGCTGAAGCGATGTTAAAATCTCCTGAACCAATGCATCAAAAACACCGGCTTGTTCTAACTTTCCTCCATAACTATCCGGCGCATTTTTAGGACCTTCTGGAAATACAAAAACGGCATTCCTACCACTGGCATCAAACTGTTCCAACAAACGGAAATAAGCCGTAGCGCTGTCAATATTATTATACCAACCATGAAACCAGAAGACCAGTTCAAAAGGCTTTGCGGGTTTAAAATGGGCAGGTATATGCACTAACACTGAATTGTCTTGATAATGAAGTGCAGCAGAAAATTGCTTCCCTTGGTATTGATGCCCAGCAGACCTAGCCGTATCGGGGAACATGGCATTGATTGCTTGAAAACGATAGGTATTACTCTTTTGAGCAAACACTAAAAAGGGCAGCAACAATAACCCCAGTAAAATAGTTTTCAGACCCATAAAAATTGATTGCTTAAATCTACTGCTTTCTTTCCTGAATGCCCCTTTTAGCCTATTCAAGACTAAAACTTTACCTTTGCCACTCTAAACCCTCCCCACGTGCTCAAAGAAATGATCTTGGCCATACAGGCTTATTTCCAGGCCCACCGTTTTATCAAGGAACACAAACTGTGGAAATGGATCCTGATTCCTGGCATCTTATACGCCGCGCTATTTATGGTGGGGGCCTATTATTTTGGGCAGACCTCAGGGGAATTTATTACCTGGTTAAGCTTGAAAACAGGTTTGAAATCTTGGTTAGACAAATTGAATTCTGGATTCTTGGGATTCCTTTTTACCATGGGTGGATTATTACTCTGGTTAATCTTATTGCTGTTCTATTTCTCTTTGTTCAAATACGTATTTCTGATTATTGGCTCTCCTTTGTTTGCTTATTTGAGCGAGAAAACAGAAGCCATTATTGAAGGCAAAGAGCTGCCTTTTAATTTAAAACAAATGCTCAAAGACATGTTGCGTGGCATTAGACTGGCCGTTAGAAACAGTCTTTGGCAAACGGTTTATACCCTGTCTATTTTACTCCTGAGTTTGATTCCCTTGGTGGGTTGGCTCACGCCCGTAATGGCGCTGATTATAGAATGCTATTATTATGGATTCTCTATGTTGGATTATAGCATGGAGCGACACAAAAAAACACCAGCAGAAAGCATCTTCTATGTAGGAACCCATAAGGGACTGGCCATTGGAAATGGATTGGTATTTTATATCATGCACCTCTTACCTTTGGTAGGATGGATCTTGGCACCTGCTTATGCCGTAGTAGCAGCCACGCTAAGCATGTATCCACTGAAACAAAAAGAACAATAATGGCCCTTGGTAAATTATACTTGATTCCAACTGTTTTATTCGAAGAAGCTTTGGAGACTATTCCAGCTTATCTTTTAGACGCCATCAAAGACTGTCAGGTTTTTTTTGTAGAAAATGACAAGACCACTAGACGCTTTTTCAAAAAGCTTTGGAGAGAAATGGTGATTGATGACTACCAATGGTTTGTGATACACAAAGCAGAAGCAGAAGTAAAAGCGCAATTTTTACAACTACTCAAATCAGGAAAAAATATTGGCATTGTGAGTGAAGCAGGTTGTCCCGGCATAGCCGATCCTGGCCAGGTATTAGTAGCAGCTGCACAAGAAGCAGGCATACAGGTGAAACCCTTGGTAGGACCTAGTTCTATCTTATTAGCAATGATGGCTTCTGGCATGAATGGACAAATTTTTCAGTTTCATGGTTACTTGCCCATTGATTCTTTGGATCGCAAAAACAAGATCCAGCAATTAGAAGCAGACGCACAAAAAAGGTCTTGTTCCCAAATATTTATTGAGACCCCTTATAGGAATAATGCTATCATCAAGGATCTCTTATCCAATTGTAAAGAAACCACCAAGATCTGCATTGCAGTAGATATTACAGGTCCAACAGAATCCATTCAAACCAAAACGGTGAAGCAATGGAAACAAGCCATTCCAGACATCCACAAACGCTTGGCCATATTTATTCTCTTTGCTGAATAACAACTTAAAGTTTGGGCACAAAAAAGCTGCTGCAGTTTCCTGCAACAGCTACTATTATGATTGAGTTTATTTTGGTTTAATGGTAGATTCTCCAGCAGCAGGTATAGTTACACCACGAATGGCATAGATGCTATCTACAATATAACTCTGTACCCCACGCCAAGGAAGTGAACCAAAGTAACGCTTATAATGTAGCTCTACTTCTCTTCCAGAATTTTGCAACAATTGCTCAGCAATTCTTTCATTTTCTACACTAAATTCAAATTCATTACTCTGCACATTTGCTCTAAATCCACTTTGGATAATTTTTCCCTCGTAGGTTTTAAACATAATCCCTTTCTTTTGGAAAGTATTCAACTGACCGGCTTTTGTGCCCTCTGCAAACACAAAATAAAAACGCCAGTAACAAAAAGCGATTAGTGCTACTACAAGAACCGTTACAAAGGTCCAAAGGATTTTTTTTGCATTCATTATAGTCCGTATTGGTCAACAAGATAAACCAAACCCGCCATATTTACAGCACCCAAAAGCAATTCTCTTTTGTGTACGTTTTCAAATACATCGGAACGCGCGTGATGAACGTCAAAATAGCGCTGTGCATCTGGTACAAAACCAGAAAGCACCGTACCAAAAGTCCGGTTCAAAGGTCCTATATCGGCCCCTCCACCGCCATCAATGATGGTTTCTGTACCATATGGTTTTAGAAGCGGTAACCAAGACTGAAACTTGGCTAATTGGGCTTTGTTCTGGGTGGTAAATCCAAAACCACGAGGGGTAAATCCGCCCTCATCGCTTTCCAAAGCAAAAATGTGTTTTTCATTTAATTGTTTGGCCACTTCTGCATATTTAGTGCCCCCACGCAAACCATTTTCTTCATTGGCAAATAAAACAAAACGAATACTGTGTTTTGGTTTATAACCAATGGCTTTCATGGCGCGTAAAATCTCCATGGTATGTACAATGCCGGCACCATCATCGTGTGCACCTTCATTTACGTCCCAGCTATCTAAGTGGCCACCAATGGTAATAAATTCATTGGGGAATTCACTACCCTTTAATTCAGCTATCACATTGTGTCCAATGGTATCGGGTAGGAATTTACCATTGGTGCTCAAAGACACTTTAAAGCCTTTTTTCAAATGCCATAAATAGTCTGCATCCCTTGGACCAACAGC
>JBEAPC010000086.1:0-16911 GCA_041164585.1 Bacteroidota bacterium | reverse complement strand
ACCCAGCGTCCTCCTATGAAAGTGCATACCAGCCTTTTTGATCGAATTTTTGGTGTAACAGACAAGGGTTTGAAAGTAGATATTAAGCCAAGTGGTGAGGTGAATATTATGGCGGGTTATCAGGGGCAGAATATTAAGAATCCTACTTTGCCTGAACGAGCCAGAAAAAATGGGGGGTTTGATTTTGACATGAACGCCAATTTGGCCGTGAATGCCAATATTGGTGACAAGCTGAAGTTTCCGCTTAATTATAATACCCAAACCAATCTTGGTTTTGACAACCAAATTAAATTGGATTACAAGGGTAAGGACGATGAGATTATCAAGAGTATTGAAGCGGGTAATATTTCTTATCAATCCAGAGGTACACTTATTCCAAGCACACAGAATTTATTTGGGATTAAAACCCAGTTGCAATTTGGTAAACTCTTTATTACCGGCGCACTGGCCAATCAGCGTTCTCAAAGACAGTCCATGGGTTTACAAGGTGGAGCTGCCACACAGAATTTTCAAAAGCGATTGGATGATTATGAAGAGAACCGTCACTTTTTGATGGGTCAATATTTTAGAACCAATTACAACAAAACCATGCGTAACCTACCACAGGTCAATACGCAGGTGCAAATACAAAGAGTAGAAGTTTGGGTAACCAATAGAAACGGCGCCAATACAGACGCTCGTGACATTGTGGGTTTTATGGATATGGCAGAACCGGCGCCTTATAATCCAGTGATTAGTTCTTTTACCAGCAATCCACTACCATTCAATGGTGCCAATAGTTTGTATAGTTCCTTGGTGAATGATCCTAACGCGCGTAATCCTGCCATCATCAATTCCTTGTTGTTTGCAAGGGGCCTGCGTCCGGTAGATGATTATGAAAAAACCTTTGCGCGCAAACTAACACCCAACGAATATTATTTTAATCCGCAAGCTGGATTTGTCTCTGTGAATAGTCAATTACAAGCAGACGAAGTATTAGCAGTAGCATATCAATACACCTACAATGGTAAGGTTTACCAAGTGGGTGAATTCTCTCAAGACGTAGCATTGGATAGTACCAAGGGTGTGCAAAAAGTATTGATGTTGAAATTGTTGAAAGCTACATCGCAACGCATACAATTGCCTATTTGGGGATTGATGATGAAGAACGTTTACTCACTGGATTTGTTTGGAGGCATTCAAAGAGAAGACTTTAAATTGAATGTATTATATGAAGAGCCTAGCGGTGGATTAAAACGTTATTTGCCTGAGACTTCTCCTTCTGTAAATGGTCAACCATTATTAAAAATTCTGAATCTAGATAGGTTAAATAACCGCAATGACCCACAACCAGACGGGGTCTTTGACTATGTAGAAGGAGTCACTATTTTGCCACAAGTGGGTCGTGTGATTTTCCCTGTGTTGGAACCATTTGGTAAAGACTTGGAAGACCTAGCGTTTACGGGGATGCCTGCCAATATCAAAAGCAAATACCTCTACAAACAATTATATGATTCCATTAAAGCCATTGCCCAAACCTATGCCAACCTCAACAGGTTTGTGATGCAGGGCCAAGTAAAAGGAACAGGTGGTTCTGAAATTTCATTAAATGCACCCAATGTGCCACCAGGTTCTGTAACTGTTTCTGCAGGAGGACAAGTATTGCGTGAGGGTTCGGATTATGTAGTGGATTATAATTTGGGTTCAGTAAAAATATTGAATCAGGCCATTCTTAGTTCCAATGTTCCAGTTCAGGTTTCTTTTGAAAACAACACCGGATTTGGTATGCAACAACGTGGCTTTGCTGCATTGCGTTTGGACTATATTGCCAGCAAGAAATTTAGTATTGGTACCTCTGTGGTGAGATTAGGAGAGCGCCCTTATTTTACCAAAATGGGTTATGGAGAAGATCCCATCAGGAATACCATGTATGGTTTGGATTTTAGCTTTCGTTCTGAATTACCTGGTCTTACTAGGTTGTTGAATAGATTACCCAATTATAGTACAAAAGCAAAATCATCTATCACTGCGTATGGTGAAGGAGCTTATTTGCAACCAGGCCACCCACCACAGATTGGAAAGGGAGATCAGGGCTTGATTTATATTGATGACTTTGAGTCTACTAGAACTAGCATTGATCTGCGATTCCCATTTGTGTCATGGGCATTGGCTTCTACGCCACAAGGTAATCCCAAGTTTCCAGAAGCAGTGTTGAATGATTCTATTGACTATAATTTTAATAGGGCCAAACTAGCATGGTATAATATTGAACCCAATTTACAAGACAAGAATAGTCCGGGGAATCCTTTGCGTAGAAACTTGGCAGAGTTGAGTGATCCACGCGTGCGTCAGGTATTTACCAATGAATTATTCCCGCAGCGTACTACCAATATTACTGATGTACAAACGGCCACTTTTGACCTAGCTTATTATCCAACAGAGAAAGGGCCTTATAACTTTGAATCAAGAACTACGGAGCTAGATGGTAATGGAAATTTTAGGAGGCCTGCCAATAAATGGGGTGGCTTAATGCGTTCTATTGATCAGACGGATTTTGAAACGGGAAACATTGAATTTGTGGAATTCTGGATTCAAAATCCTTTTATCAAAAACCCAAGTAGTAGGGGCGGAAAGTTCTTCTTGAACTTTGGTAATGTAAGTGAAGATGTGTTAAAAGATGGAAAACGTTTTTATGAAAATGGTATGAACACGCCTACTATTAGTGCTGCTGTTGATAGTACAAATACTTGGGGTAAGACACCAGTAAATCCTATTCAGATTACACAGGCATTTAGTAATGACCCTAATGATAGAACCTACCAAGACGTTGGTTTTGATGGTTTAGAAGATGCTGACGAAAGACGCAAAAAAGGATATGTGCTCAACAAGATTGCCAGCAATTTTGGTACAACATCCAATGCTTATAACAAAGCGCTAACTGACCCTTCAACAGATAACTATAAATGGTATAGAGACGCTAGTTTTGACGCAGCGGGAACCGGTATTTTGGGTAGGTATAAAAATATCAATAACCCTCAAGGCAATTCACCCATTGCCACTACCGGTGGGCAGTTTACGCCAGCAGCTACCCTGTATCCTGATAACGAAGATTTGAATAGGGATAATACACTCAATGAAACTGAATCCTATTATGAGTACGAGGTTGAATTAAAGCCAGGTATGGACGTTGGAGTTACGCCTTATGTTACGGATAAGCGTCGTGTAACCGTAAACTCTGCTGATGGTGTTGTGCGTCAAGAAGACTGGTATTTATTTAGAATTCCTATTAGAAATTATAGCCGCAAAATTGGAGGAATCCCTGATTTTAAATCTATCCGTTTTATGCGGATGTACCTTTCTGATTTTGAAGACTCCGTAGTCTTGCGCTTTGCGCGATTAGACCTGGTTAGAAACCAATGGCGTCAATTTACATACAATTTAGATACCACAGGTTCTTATACTCCTGTAAACACTGCAGCGGGTACCAAGTTTAATACCCTTGCTGTAAACCTTGAAGAGAATAGTAGCCGTCAACCTGTAAACTATTTGATTCCTCCAGGTATTGAGCGTGTACAACAATTGAGTAATAATGGAGTGAATTTGTTGCAGAACGAGCAGAGTATGAGTATGCAAATTAGAGACCTATTTACAGGCGATGCCAGGGCTGTGTTCAAAACCCTGAACCTAGACATGCGTCAGTATGGAAAGCTCTCTATGTTTGTTCACGCAGAATCTGTGAATGGACAAAGACCCTTAAAAGATGGGGATGCCAATGTGGTCATTAGAATTGGTCAAGACTTCTTGAACAACTACTATGAGATTAAGATTCCTTTGAAAATTACGCCGCCAGGAACTTATGCCAAGGGGCAAGAAGAAGCTATTTGGCCAACTGCCAATAATTTGGATTTTAGCTTGCGCGATTTAATAGACTTGAAGCTCAGAAGAAATGCAGCATCTGCATCAGTTACATCTATCTATAGAGAAAGGGTAGGCACCAAGACCTATTCCATTATGGGTAATCCCAATCTAGGAGAAGTGAGAGGCATGTTGGTGGGTGTAGAGAATCCATATAGAATTGATGCACCTCCCGTAAATACAGAAGTTTGGATTAACGAATTACGTTTGAGTGAATTGGATGAAAATGGAGGATGGGCTGCACTTGGAAGAGTAGATCTAACCCTAGCAGATTTGGGAACCATTTCTGTGTCTGCCAATACACATACTCAAGGATTTGGAACCATTGAACAAAGGGTGAATGAGCGTGCCCGTGATAACTTATTGCAATTTGACGCTGCGGCTAATATTAATGCAGGTAAACTCTTGCCTAAGAAAGCAAGATTGAGTATTCCTGTATATGCTAGTATTAGTAAAACTATTAGAACACCACAATACGATCCATTTGACAAGGATGTGAAGTATTCAGAAAAACTGAATAATAATCCTGGCAAGAAAGATTCTATTAGGGCCGCAGCTGTGGATGAAACAACTATCAAAACTTTGAACCTGACCAATGTGCGTGTGGCACCTTCGGGTAAGGCTGGCCTGCTCAAGATCAGCAATTTTGACGTGAGTTATTCCTTTACCCAAATGGAACAAACCAGTCCCGTAATACTGGACAATAAAGTTACAAGACATAGGGGGGGCTTGGGTTATACCTTTATTGGACAGAGCAAGTATATTGAACCCATGAAGGGATTAATCAAGAGCAGGTCTGCGTGGCTTTCTTTGATCAGAGATTTTAACTTTAACCTGAATCCATCCCTATTAAGTTTTAGGGCCGATATTAATAGACAGTTTGGAGAATTTGTTCCAAGAATAGTGAATACCTATGATAGCAAAGTAGATAGGGTTGATACTACTTATGACAAGTATTTTTCTTTTGATAGATTCTATAATATGCAATGGGATCTAACCAGAAAGTTGAACCTGAATTTTACGGCAACCAATAATTCTAGGGTAGACGAACCCTATGGTAGAATTGATACCAAGGAAAAGAAAGACAGTGTTAGGAGCAATTTCTTTAAGGGTGGTAGAAATACTTTGTACCAACAAAGGGCTTCATTGAACTATGATATTCCATTGAATAAATTGCCCATTACAGATTGGATCACGGCTAGGTATGGGTTTACCACATCTTATAATTGGATTGGTGCTAGCCGAGTGGCATTAACCTTGGGTAACACCATTGAGAATTCACAAGAGAATAGTTTGAATACCCAATTCAATTTTACCAATCTCTATGCCAAGTCTAGGTGGTTGCGTTCTATTGATAATATACCCGCACCAAAACCACCAACTGCTAAAACGGAAAAGAAAAAAAGCAAAAAAGATTTATTAAATGGAACCAATCCCAATAATTCACAAAATGCTTTGGGCTTTGCCATTCCAACCAAGGAAGAAGCACTGGCTGGTTTAACTGGAAAAGCTAGAAAGGACGCGTTACAAAAATGGCGCGAACAAAAAAGAGACGAACGCACAGCAGAGAAACTAGCCAAAGCCAATCAGCCCATGGAATTGAGTGGCTTCTCCAGAGGCTTGGGCAAATTTGTGACCATGGTGAAAACGGTACAGCTCAATTATTCTGCCAATTATAGAAGCCGTGTGCCAGGCTATATGGATAGTACCACTGCCATTGGACAAAACTGGAATAGCATGCAACCAGGACTTGATTATGTTTTTGGTAAACAACCCGATACCAACTGGTTAAACAAAAAAGCATCACAGGGTATGTTGTCAAGAGACAGTAGTTTTAACTTCCTGTTCCGTCAGAGCTTTGAACAAAGATTTGGGATTACCGCACAAATTGAACCCTTGCGTGAATTGGTGATTGATATTAACCTAGATAAGTCTTTTAGCAAGGAATATTCTGAGCTCTTTAAAGATACCCTTGGTGCAGGTAGACCAGAACATTTGAACCCATTAGCTACTGGAGGGTTTAGTGTTTCTTATATTGCTTTCAATACTTTGTTTGGAAAAGGCAATCCCAATGAAGTGTCTGAAACCTTTAAAACTTTTGAAGCCAATCGTCTTGTCATCTCTAGTAGGGTAGCTAATGCCAATCCTTACTGGCAGGCACTTCCAGCCGGTCAGAAATTTACGGCGGATGGCTTTGCCAAAGGTTATGGTAGGTATTCACAAGACGTGTTAGTGCCAGCCTTTATTGCAGCTTATACTGGTAAGGATCCCAATTCAGTATCATTGATCAAACAGTCTAATGCCAACATTAGTTCCAATCCGTTTAGTGGTATTTTGCCCAAGCCCAACTGGCGTATGACGTATACCGGATTAACCAAGATTCCATCTGTGGCTTCTGTGTTTAGTGCCATCACTTTAACGCATGGATACAATGGAACTTTGAGCATGAATAGTTATAATAGCGCCTTGCTCTATCGCGATCCATTTAGACTAGGCGCTCCTTCATTTATTGATACCGTAAGTGGTAACTATATTCCTTATTTCTTGGTACCCAATATTACTATGCAAGAACAGTTTGTACCACTCTTTGGTATAGAAGTGACAACCAATAGTAAGTTGAACCTGAAATTTGAATATCGCAAAAGCCGTACCCTGAGTATGAGTTTGATTGACTATCAGCTAAGCGAAAGCAAGAGCACAGAATGGACTTTTGGAGGCTCATGGCGTAAACGTGGTGTGAACCTGCCCTTTAAATTGCCGGGCATGAAGGGTAAGAAACTCAACAATGACCTGAATTTAAAACTTGACGTATCGCTCCGCGATGTGGCTACCAGCAATAGCCGTCTTGACCAGAGCAATGCTTATGGAACAGGTGGGCAAAAAGAAATTGTGATTCAACCAGCTATTGACTATGTGATCAATAACCGTATTAATATCAAGTTCTTCTTTGACCAACGCAGGGTAATTCCTTATATATCTACCTCCGCGCCTATTACCAATACACGTGCGGGAGTGAACGTACGAATATCACTGGCGCAATAAGCATCTTGACCGGGATCTAGTGAAGAGTGAAGAGTGAAGCGTGAAGCGTGAAGAGTGAAGAGTGAAGAGTGAAGAGTGAAGAGTGAAGCGTGAAGCGTGAAGAGTGAAGCGTGAAGCGTGAAGCGTGAAGAGTGAAGAGTGAAGAGTGAAGAGTGAAGAGTGAAGAGTGGGAAATTTTGTGGAACGCAAGTTAGGTTATATGTTTTTTGAATTTTTGAAATGCCCCCGTTTTTATACTAGAACAAGTATAAAAACGGCCCTTCTATTTTATACTAGAACGAGTATAAAATAGCACCCTAGATTTATACTAGAACGTGTATAAAATAGCACCCCCCCGATTTATACTAGAACAAGTATAAATCGGCCCTTCTATTTTATACTAAAACGTGTATAAAATAACACCCTAAATTTATACTAGAACGAGTATAAAATAGCACCCCCCGATTTATACTAGAACAAGTATAAAAAACAGCTTTTTTGAAAACCTCGAAAAACAAGTAAGTCGCGAGTTGGTTCAAAGGGGAGGAAAGTGAAGTATCAAGAGTGAAGAGTGAAGAATGGATGGTATTCTCAATAAACGAGTTGACCTAGGCTGGGCCTAGGTTTTTTATTTGAATCCATTTTAAAAAAAATAATCCCCCCGAGCAATCGGGAGGATTAAAAAATTATGGTCGCGAGACAAATGATTGTGCACTCTTCACTCTTATCTCTTCACTTTTCACTTTCTTTTTTACACTCTTCACTTTTCACTTTTTTCTTCCTCCTCTCTTCCCTCTTAACTTTTCTTGAACGCCCATTTCATCATTTCTTTCCAGGTAATTTTCTTGCCATACATTAAGATACCTGTGCGGTAAATCTTTGCTGCCACCCAAGTGGTGCCTAAAAATCCGAGGATTAGAAATATCATACTCAGGGCCAATTGAAAATAAGTAACTCCGTCTGGAACCCCATGTGCCACACGCGCCATCATTACAATGGGTGAAGTAAGTGGGAACAGAGAACCAAAAATAGCTAGTCCACTATTAGGGTCATTCACCGCCTTGGTCATAATTACAATGGCAAAAATAATAGGCATGGTAATGGGCAATAATAAACTCTGTGCGTCTTGTGGGTCTTCATTTACAGCGCTACCTACTGCAGCAAATAAAGAAGAATAAAGTAGGTATCCACCAATAAAATAGAAGATAAAGCAACCAATAATAAAAGGGAAATTAATAGAAGCTAGACCACTCATCAGTCCGCTCATGGCACCACTGGTTTTTACAGCCTGTGCGGCTTGCATGCCAGCTGGTTGAATGGGTTGCCCCTGCATTGACTCAGTTAAACTTGGGAACAACATGGCAATAGCAAATTGTAACCCAAAGACCAAGACTATCCAAATAATAAATTGCACCAAACCAACTGCTCCAATTCCGGTAATCTTTCCCATCATTAATTGGAATGGTTTTACACTGCTGATAATCACTTCTGCAATCCTGCTCACTTTTTCTTCCATGACACCACGCATAACCATAGTGCCATAAATAAAGAGGATAATATAAATCAAGAATCCTGAAATCATACCCACAGCATAGCTTACGCCTACCTTGGCATCATTATCTGTTTTGCCATTGGCAGAAGAGAATTTAATCAGGTCCCTATCTTGGTTAAGACTGTCAATTTGCGCTTTGCTAATATGCATGGCTTCATAGCGTTTGTCTTCTAAAGCCTTATTGATTCTGCGTTGAATTTTTTCTCTGGTCATCATTCCAACGGCTTTATCAGACTTAAATTGAAGCGAATCAATTCCCTGCAAAGTGAATCCAGCAGGCACATACAGAGAAGCACTGTATTTTTTGGAGCTGATTAGTTCAGGCAAAGCAGCACTGTCTGCTTGCACAAATTCAAAAATGATTTCACTGTCTTTTGATTCAATCTTGTTATTAAAAATATTGGCTTTGTCTGCAACAGCTATCCTAAAATTATCGGTTGTTTTTACCGAAAAATAAATGATCATGGCATAAAAGCCAAAGATGATCAAGGGCAAGCCAATGGTAGTAAGTAAAAAGGTTTTTTTCTGAACGCGGGTTAGGAACTCGCGTCTGGCTACTAATAATATCTTATTCATATTGTTGAATTAGTCGTTGATGTTTTGAAATGCTCGGGTGGTACTTTTGCTACCTTCTACTAGGTTAATGAAAATCTCATTGAGTGATGGCAAGATTTCATTGTATGCTTCAACACTTAGGTTTTGGTTTAAGAAGTATTTTAACACATCATTGCCCTTAAACCCCTCTTTGATTTTTACGGTTAGTTGATTGGCTTTCTGATCAATCAATTCAAAACTATCGGCCATCAGATTTGCAGGAACTTCTTGCAGCTGAATTCTGAACTTGTTTTCTTTGAATTGTTGTTTTACACTAGCAACCGTACCGTCTAAGATTTTCTGTCCCAAATTCACCAGTACTATATGATCGCAGATTTCTTCTACCTGTTCCATTCTATGCGTACTAAAAATCACGGTACAACCTCTTTGGGCCAAACCATAAATTTCATCCTTAATCAAGTTGGCATTCACAGGGTCTAAACCACTAAAGGGTTCATCCAGAATAATCAATTTGGGCTCGTGTAAAACGGTGGTCACAAATTGTAATTTTTGACTCATTCCCTTACTTAGGTCTTCCACTTTTTTATTCCACCAAGATTCCATTTCAAGTCTTTTGAACCAGAACTTGATTTTCTCCATGGCTTCTGCCTTGCTCAATCCTTTCAGTTGGGCCAGATACAAAGCCTGTTCACCGATTTTCATTTTTTTATACAGGCCTCTTTCTTCTGGCATGTATCCAATCTTGATGATATCATTAATGGGGTCAAATTTTTGACCGTCTAATGTAATCTCTCCACTATCCGGATAAAAAATTCCTGTAATCATTCTTAAGAGCGTGGTTTTACCGGCACCATTGGGGCCAAGTAAACCAAAAATGCTGCCCTTTTCAATGGAGAAACTAATATCATCCACGGCTTTCTGTGTGGCATAATATTTTTTGAGATGCTGCAGTTCCAAGATTTTACTCATACGTAAAGTTTATGGTTGTTGGGGTTTATGGCATTAAATTAAGCCAAATCAACCTGTTAGTAGTACCGTTGGTACAAATATTACATAGACGGAAACTTGTTTGTTTTATTTTTGCAGTTGATTAAAACCCAGCCCAATGAAATTTGCCCGCAGGCCCTTGATGGTTATTGTATTATTAATGGTATTACTCACTGCTAGTAGCTGGGGTTTCTTGATTCACAAAACGGTGCAACAACTAGCTATTTATGAATTGCCATCTGCCATAAAGCCCTTTTTCTACCAAAATATGGATAACCTGGTCTACAATGCACCCAGACCTGATATTCGCAGAAATACAGATAGCACAGAAGCCACCAAACACTTTATAGACTTAGAAGCATTTGGACCCAATGCTGCTAATGACATGCCCTTGGACTGGCAATCGGCGTTAGCCAAATATGGCCATGATAGCTTGGTCAAATATGGTTATGTGCCTTATCATGTTGTTTACATGAAAGATAAATTGGTTCAAGCATTTAAAGACAAAAACAAAGACAGTATTTTATTTTACGCGGCAGACCTTGGCCACTATATTGGAGACGCCAATGTACCCTTGCATACTACCTTAAATTATGACGGTCAATTAACCAATCAAAAAGGACTTCATTCTCTATGGGAGTCAATGATTCCAGAAATTGAAATTGCCAATTATACCTTGCATGCTAATCATAAAGCAACTTATTTGAAACATCCGGACCAAGCCATTTGGGAAGCAGTGAGAAGGGCCGCCATTTTAGTGCCGGATTTGTTGGCTAAAGAAAAATCGGTGAGTTTGCAATTTACCGATGCACAAAAATTTAGGATTCAAATGAGAAGAGGTGTTGAAACCAAATCCTATACATCTGATTTTGCAAAAGCCTATGCACAAGCTTTACAAACTAGCATTAATGATCAATTAATTCATTCTGCCAATTTGATTGCAGACTTTTATTATACGGCTTGGGTAGACGCTGGAAAACCTGACCTATCAAGCATTAACACAGCTTTTACCAAAGAAAGCAAGGAAAAAATGAAGGCTGAACAAAAGGTCTACAAGAACAATGCTTTGTTGGCTCAGAAAATGTTATTGTCTAAAAAAGAAGCTACACCTCAAAGCAATTAGTGTTTGGTCATAGCCAAGGTCTTGGCAATTTTTTCTCCATCCATGGCGGCACTAACAATACCACCTGCATATCCAGCACCTTCTCCGCAAGGGTATAGATTGGGAATCTGCGGATGTGCCAAACTAACGGCATCTCTTGGAATTCTTACCGGAGAAGAAGTTCTACTTTCTGTAGCCACCACCACTGCGTCATTGGTTAAATAGCCATGCATTTTTTTGCCAAAAGCTTTAAACCCACCTTGTAAACTATTGTAAACAAATGCTGGGAGTACGCTGTCTAATGCTACTGAATGAATACCGGGTAGATAACTGTTATTGGGTAATTCTGCACTTTGTTTTTTGTTCACAAAATCTACCATTCTTTGAGCAGGTGCTACTAAATGGCCTCCTCCTGCAACAAAGCAGGCTTTCTCAATAGCAGCTTGAAAATGCATGTGTAGCAATGGATGTTTGGCAGGGTCTGTTTCTCCAAACAATTGGGGCTGCGGATTTTTCTTAAAAAATCGTACCGCATCTTCCACCATGATCTGTACTACCATGCCACTATTGGCATAAGGATTATTTCTTTTACTAGGGCTCCATCCATTCACCACTACTTCTCCAGGATTGGTAGCTGCTGGCGCGATGATGCCGCCGGGGCACATGCAAAAACTAAAGACACCTCTTTCTTGCACCTGTTCAACCAAGCCATAACTGGCTGGTGGCAAGTGTTCGTCTCGGATGGTGCAATGGTATTGAATGCTGTCAATTAAAGATTGCGGATGTTCAATACGCACACCAAGGGCAAAGGGTTTGCTCTCAATGAGAATGGATTGTTCATGCAACAATTCAAATACATCACGCGCAGAATGTCCTGTTGCTAATATCACTGCCTCTGCTACAAAATGATCCCCATCGGCGGTTTGTACACCTGTGATGCAGCCATTTTCTAGTATCAGCTTGCTGAGTTTTTTCTCAAACAAAAATTGTCCACCGCTGTCTAAGATCTGTTGCCGAATGGCGGTAATAATATGGGGTAGTTTATTGGTACCAATATGTGGATGCGCTTCATACAACACCGTTTCATCTGCCCCAAATTGGTGCAAGAGTTGTAGAATGCGATTAATGTCTCCACGCTTAGAGCTTCTAGTATAAAGCTTGCCATCACTATAGGTTCCGGCGCCACCTTCTCCAAAACAATAATTGCTTTCTGGATTCACAATCCCTGCTTTGTTCATAGCAGCTAAGTCTCTTCTTCTTGCTCTAACATCTTTACCTCTTTCTAGGATAATGGGTTGAATACCCAGTTCAATGAGTTGTAATGCTGCAAATAGTCCTGCAGGTCCAGCACCTACAATGATTACTTTTCTGGCATCGGCCAAAAGTGTAGGAAAATGAATTGCTTGACTTGGTCTATCAATAAAAGGTTCATTGATATAGGCCCTTACGTTCAAGTTAATCCAAACCTGTGAGCGGCTTCTGGCATCAATAGATTGTTTGGTTTTGTAAAAACCAGTGATGTCAGAAAAAGGGACTGCCGAGGCGTTGGAAATATAGGTTTTAATAACACTATCATCCAGCGCCTCGGCAGGCTTTAATTTTATTACTATTTCTTTTTGCATACTGTTAGGTCTTATCCTAAAAAGTCATTGGATGGTTTCCTTAGAAAGGAAGATCATCAATAGATTCACCGGCTGCTGCTGGTGGAACATCGGCGTAGCCACCGCTGTTAGCAGGACTACCTTGCATGCTTACAGATTCCATGCGCCATGCATCTAGGTTGGTAATATAATTTTCACGACCATCTTTAACCCATTTTGTACCTCTTAGGTTAAACTGCACTTTTACATCATCTCCTAAATTATACCTATCTACCATGGCAGTCTTGTCCTGCACACACTGGAATTTTACATAATTGGTGATGGTACGGCCATTGATATCTTCAGACTTTTCAATCACAAATTCGCGGGTTTTGAAAGTTTCAGTTCTTTGCACGATATCAAATCGGGCCACTAATTTTCCTGTAATCTCGTATGACATGACTTAGTTGTTTTGCGGCAAATCTAAGGAATATCTGGTCTTATTTTTGTCCAAACCCTCCAAGAAACCATGTATCTTTCAACAAGTAATCAAGCCTCATGAGATTTTATAGCAAACTTGTCTATTTCGGGACCCTGGTCCTGTTTTTTAGTTGTAGCCATAAGCTACAAACCAATTCTGTTGATTTTGTAGACTACCAAATCAGCAAATCCGCTCCCGTAGATTCTTCCATGGTTCGTTTTTTAAGCCCCTATGGCAGTAAAATGCAAGCCACCATGGGTAAAGTAATTGGTGTTTCAAAACAAGGTCTTTCTAAAAAACAACCAGAATCTCCCATTGGTAATTTTATGGCCGATGCCATGAAAGCCGGTGCTGAAAAGCTTTTCAACAAAAAGGTAGACGCCGCTTTTGTCAATTACGGAGGAGTGCGTTCCTATTTTCCAAAGGGAGATATTACCATTGGCTTGGTTTATGAACTCATGCCATTTGACAATTTAGTAGTCTTACAGCAACTCAGCGGAACCCTGTTGCAGCAGTTATTAGATAAAACAGCGGTTGATGGAGGATGGCCTATATCGGGCATTAGTATGGAAATCAAGGAAAAGAAAGCGGTACATGTATTGGTAGATGGGAAGCCCTTGGATCCAATGGCCACTTATACCATTGCCAATTCTGACTATGTAGCCAATGGCGGTAGTGATTGTCCATTTTTAAAACCCATCCCTCAGGAAAACAGAGGTTATACGCTGCGCGATGCGTTAATTGACCAGATTCACAGAATGACGGCTGCAGGCAAGACTATTGATGCAGCATTAGAGAATCGTGTAACCCTTTCAAAAGATTAGTACATGAACAGAAGAAAATTTATACAACAAGGCATGGTTGCCGGTTCGGCAATGGTGGCTGGAAGTCTTTTGCCTGAACAGTTGTTAGCAGTAGATAATCCTTATCAATTGACCATCTTGCATACCAATGATGTTCATAGCCGCTTAGATCCCTTTCCCATGGATGGTGGAAGAAACCAAGGAATGGGAGGGGTGGCAGCAAGGGCAGCACTAATTCAGAAAATTAGACAGGAGCAAAGCCAAGTGCTTTTGCTTGATGCTGGAGATATTTTTCAAGGCACTCCCTACTTTAATATATATAAGGGAGAACCAGAAATCAAAGCCATGACCATGATGGGCTATGATGCTTGTACCATGGGCAATCATGACTTTGATGGTGGTATTGAAAACTTTGCCACGCAATTAGAGCATGCAAAATTTCCTGTGCTCATGGCCAACTATGATTTTACCGGAACAGCATTGGAAATGAAAACAAAACCCTATCAGATTTTTCAAAAAGGGAAGATCAAAGTTGGGGTATTAGGAATAGGGATTGAACTAGAAGGATTGGTGCCAGAAAACTTGTATGGAAAAACCATTTATCAAGACCCCATTGTTTCGGCAAATAGAACAGCTGCATTGTTGAAAAAAAAGGGCTGTGACCTGATAATTTGCCTTTCTCACCTTGGGGATAAGTACGACGATGGAAAAGTTAGTGATGAAATTTTGGCTAAAGAGAGCTATGATATTGATTTAATTATTGGTGGACACACTCATAGGTTCTTTGAAAAGCCCAGAAAATATTCCAATAAAAGCCAAAAAGAAGTGCTGGTAAATCAGGTAGGTTGGGCTGGAATTCAACTGGGGCGCATGGATTACAAATTTTCATCATTTAACGGTGCAAAAACTGCTGATTCAAAATCTATTTTTATAGGGAATATTAGTGCTAAATAAAAAATTTTTTTTTCAACATAAAGTGTACATATTGCAGCCCCCAATTTATTTTCTTAACATTTCAAAATGTGGAGAAAATAGGATAACTTGTAGGGATTGGAAATGTGGAAAATTGGTTGTTCTGAGAATAAAATAACTGTTTATAAATCGTTGATTTTTGTATGGCCAAGAACGCTGAATTAATCTGGAGCAATTGCTTAAAAATTATTAAAGACATTGTAGAATGGCAACATTTCAAAACCTGGTTCGAACCCATCACGCCTGTTGAATTAAAAGCAAACGTTTTGTTGATTCAAGTTCCAAGCCAATTTTTCTACGAATACTTAGAAGAACATTATGTGAACCTGCTAGCTAAAACCTTGAAAAGGGAATTAGGCAAAGACGCAAGATTAGAATACAGAATTATGGTGGATAGCGGTAATACCAATGGCCGTAGTGGATCAATGGATATTCCAGCTAGCAATATGAAGACCTATAATAACAACGAGATGAATTTCCCGTTGGTGATTGACAATCCAGTTAAGAATCCATTTGTGATTCCTGGTCTCAAGAAAATGCAGATTGACCCACAGCTCAACCATATGTACACTTTTGATTCTTTTATTGAAGGTGATTGCAATAGGGTAGCACGTAGGGCTGGTAAAACAGTTGCTGATAAACCGGGTGGAAACTCTTTTAACCCATTGGTAATTTATGGTGGTGTTGGTTTGGGAAAAACACACTTGGCACAGTCAATAGGTAATGAAGTAAAGCGTATGCATCCTGGTAAAGTGGTGTTATATGTAAGCAGTGAAAAATTCATCAACCAGTTTCAAGACCATAGCCGTAACAACGCTATTAATGACTTTATCCATTTCTACCAATTAATAGACGTTTTGATCATTGATGATGTGCAATTCTTTAGCCGTGCAGAAAAAAGTCAGGACGCATTCTTTGCCATTTTTAACCATTTACACCAAAGCGGTAAACAATTGGTATTGACTTCTGACAAACCACCCAAAGATTTGGATGGCATGCAAGAAAGATTGCTCAGCCGTTTCCGTTGGGGCCTTAGCGCAGACCTTCAGATTCCTGATTATGAGACTAGGATTGAGATTCTAGAAAAGAAGATGAAGAACGATGGTCTGGATATGCCTAAAGAAGTAGTTAAGTATGTAGCATATAATATTAACACCAATGTTCGCGAATTAGAAGGTGCTTTAATTTCTTTATTGGCTCAGTCTTCTTTGAACAAGAAAGACATTGATGTAGAATTGGCCAAGAAAGTACTGCGCAATTTTGTGAAGACTTCTAGCAAAGAAATTACCATTGACGCCATTCAGAAAATGGTCTGCGAATATTTTGATGTTCCTTATGACAAGTTATTGCACAAGACACGGAAGCGTGAAATTGTACAAGCGCGTCAGATTACCATGTATCTAGCCAAGGCCTTTACCAAAAACTCTCTCAAAACTATTGGAGAACATTTTGGTGGCCGCGATCATACCACCGTTATTCACTCTTGCCAGACCGTTAAAGACTTAATGGACACAGACAGCATCTTTAGAGAGAACGTGATGGAATTAACCCAGAAAGTGCAATTAGCGGCCATGTAAGCTATATTGACGAATAAGATCTTAATCCCGGACAGAATAAACCTGCTCCGGGATTTTTATTTTCATTTTTTTCCATCCTTTTTTGGCAATTAGCACTCAGCTACCTATTTTTGCAGCCCTCTCTGAAGAGAGTAGGACGGTGAGGTGGATGAGCGGCTGAAATCAGTAGTTTGCTAAACTGCCGTACGGGTTACTCTGTACCGCGGGTTCGAATCCCGCCCTCACCGCTCTTTTTTCAAAGGGCATCGGCATAAAACCCATGATCGGGAAGTAGCGCAGGCCGGTAGCGCACCTGGTTTGGGACCAGGGGGTCGCAGGTTCGAATCCTGTCTTCCCGACCAAATAGAAAAGACTAGTAAGCAATTACTGGTCTTTTTTTATGCCCAA
>JBEAPC010000085.1:0-4137 GCA_041164585.1 Bacteroidota bacterium | reverse complement strand
GGTTACTTTACCAGTAACGGGTTTTTGAGCAAACGCATTGAAACAGAAGAAAGCAAGAAAAAGTGCAAGGAGCGCACTTCTGGCTAGCAGATTGTTTTTCGTTGGCATAGCATTTTGGTTGTAAGATGATTAACAGATTCAGAGCGAATTTAGAGAGAAATGGTATCTGACTAGTTACATTTTTTAACACTTTGTTGTCAATTTTTAACACCTTAATGTGTACAAATTACATAACAATCTGTTCAATACGCATGCAAATATTTTTTATTTGTTAATGAAAACCCTTATCAGCAAAGGATTGTGGGGAAATGTTACGCAAACGTTTGTGTAAAATTTGCAATAAAATAATTCGCTAACACTAACAACAGTTAGCCTGTATTTCTTGTTAGTTTTTGTCAGTATTTGATGTTTAGCCCATAATTGGGTGCAAACGATTGCACATGAAAGGATTAATTACCTAAAATGCTGTTTAAACATCTTAAAAAAAATAATTAAAAAGTAAAGCTTAGGCTAGCGCGATATTCGCAGAGGGTATTTGCGGAAAAATTTCCGGAAATAAAAAAGCCCCTTGAATAGATCAAGAGGCTTTTGCGAGAATTTGCGGAAAAAATTAGATATTTCCCTTTTTGAGTTCTGATACTGCGTGATCCGCCGCTCTAGCAGTAATAGCCATATAGGTCAAAGAAGGATTTTGGCAGGCCGATGAAGTCATACAAGCACCATCGGTTACAAATACATTCTTTGCGTCCCAAACCTGGTTGGTGCCGTTGAGCACCGATGTTTTGGGGTCATTACCCATTCTTGCCGTACCCATCTCATGAATGCCGTGACCAATTGCGTGACCATTATCCCAAGAATTGATTTTTTTAACACCCGCAGCTTCAAACATGGCTACCAAGTCATCCTTAATGGCTTTTCGCATTTTTAGTTCGTTCTCTTTGAGTTCTGCATCCATCATTAACACTGGCAATCCCCACTTGTCTTTGCGGTTCTTATCAAGCGTAATTTTATTTTCATGATATGGCAGGATTTCACCAAATCCAGTGGCTCCAATGGTCCAAGAACCTGGCTCAGAAATAGCTTCTTTAAAAGCCGCACCAATATTCAATTCTGCCACATCCCTACTCCAACCCTGTCTACTAGCACCACCCTGATATCCGTAACCACGTAAGAAGTCACGTTTGTCATTGTTCAAGTTGGCAAATCTTGGAATATAAAAACCATTGGCCCTTCTGCCATAGTAATACTGGTCTTCAAATCCTTCTACCATTCCAGATGCACCAAGATTATAATGGTGGTCCATGATATTATGTCCTAGTTCTCCACTACTGCTACCCAATCCATCCTGCCAAATATCCGTGGCTGAATTCATGAGCACCCAAGCTGAATTCAATGCTGATGCGTTAAGAAAAACAATCTTAGCATGATAGGTATAGGTTTGATTGTTTTCTGCGTCTAGCACTTCTACACCTGTTGCTTTCTGCGTATTCTTGTCATAGATGACCCTTGTTACAATACTCCATGGTCTTACGGTTAATCTTCCAGTTTTCATCGCCGCAGGCAAGGTAGAAGATTGGGTACTAAAATAGCCCCCAAATGGACAACCTTCCCAACAACGATTTCTAAACTGGCAAGCCGTTCTACCAGGTATGGCAGCTGTTAAATTGGCTACTCTTCCAATAAACAAATGGCGTTCATTATTGAACTTAGATTTGATTCTTGCTGCCACGTCTTTTTCTACACAATTCAAATCCATAGGAGGCAAAAATTGACCATCGGGTAAATGTGCAAGTCCTTCTTTGGATCCACTGATACCCGCAAATTTTTCTACATAATCATACCATGGCGCAATGTCTTTATAACGTATAGGCCAGTCAATAGCAACACCGTCTTTGGCATTGGCTTCAAAATCTAAATCGCTTAAGCGATAACTCTGTCTACCCCAAAGTATGGAGCGCCCTCCCAATTGATAACTACGCCACCATGTAAAGGGTTTTACTTCAGTGTAGGGGCTTTCTTCTTCATTGACCCAAGAATCCATCACGCTTTCATTTGCGGCCCATCCACGATGAATTACAGGATATTTTTTCTTCTGGTCTGCAGTGGTTCTTCCTCTATGTTCTAGTTGCCATGGATCTTTGTCAGCATATTTATAATCCTTGATGTGCTGGTGGTCTCTACCCCTTTCTAACATCAATACTTTTAATCCTTTTTCAGTGAGCTCTTTTGCTGCCCATCCGCCACTGATTCCGGATCCTACTACAATAGCATCAAAACTATTTTGCGCTTGCGCTTTGTTGTTGATATAAGCTGTATCTGACATGTTATTTGTTTGCTTTATGGTAAATTATAAGTTTCCTTTTTTGAGTTCTTCAACGGCATAATTGGCCGCTCTTGCAGTTAATGCCATGAAAGTTAGTGATGGGTTTTGTGTACTAGTTGAAACCATACTGGCGCCATCTGTTACAAATACATTTTTGCAGGCATGCACTTGGTTATAAGCATTGAGGATAGAGGTTTTTGAATCTCTTCCCATTCTTGCACCACCCATTTCATGAATGTCTAATCCTGGTGATTGTTTGCTATCATTGGTACTGATATTTTTACATCCCGCTTTCTCTAACATTTCTGCGGTTTGTTGCAGAAAATCTTTGAGTGATAACTCGTCATTATTGTCATAACCCACTGAGGTAATAAGTTGAGGAATACCCCATTGGTCTTGCTTGTCTTTACTTAGTCTAACATGGTTACTTGCTTTTGGAATAGTTTCTCCTTGCATCATGGCAAATACACCCCAATCACCTACTTCTGTTAGGGCATCTTTATATGCTCCTCCAATTCCATCGCTCGGGGCCCTTCCCCTACCAGCGCCAAAATGCACCATGTATCCACGAAGAAATTCCATCTCTTGTTTTTCTACATTTCTAAAATTGGGCATCATTACTTGTGTGGGTCTTCTACCATAATAATATTTATCTTTTGGACCATCATAGGATGCAGAAACAGATCCTCTGTAATTATGAAAAGCAAGGTATTGTCCTAGAATACCATTATCATTTCCTAGACCATTTGGAAATCTATTGGAAGTTGAATTCAATAAAATTAAATTGGTATTTAAACAAGCTGCATTTACAAAAATAATTTTGGCAAAATACTCTGTGGCTTTTTTGGTAATTGCATCAATGACTCTTACCCCTGTTGCTTTTCCAAGTTGTTCATCATAGATAATAGAATGAACAACTGAATTGGTTTGCATGGTCAGATTACCAGTTTGCATGGCCCAAGGAATAGTAGCAGAATTAGAACTAAAATAACCGCCAAAAGGGCATCCTCTTTCACAAAGACTTCTTGCTTGACATTGTCCCCTTCCTTGTTTTAAATGTAGATCCGTTGGTTGAGTCAAATGCGCACACCTACCCTGTACTACATGTCTACCTGGATAGGCTTTCATAATCTTTGCTTGCATTTCCTGTTCCACACAATTCATTTCCCAGGCAGGTAAAAACTCTCCATCTGGCAAAGTATCCAGACCATCTTTGTTACCACTGATTCCTGCAAATTTTTCCACATGGGAATACCATGGTGCAAGATCATCATAACTAATGGGCCAAGGCACAGCAAAACCATCCCTTTCCGGACCCATAAAATCATATTTACTCCAACGTTGGGTTTGTCTTGCCCATAGCAAAGACTTACCTCCTACCTGATAAGCCCTAATCCAATCAAAGGGCTTTTCTTGTTGGTATTCGTGCTCCTTATCTTTTACAAAAAAATGTTCCGTAGATTCTCCAAATGCATAACATCTAGCTACAACTGGATTTTCTTTAAGAAGTTTGGCCGGCAATTCTCCCCTGTGCTCAAAATCCCATGGGTTCTTGGTAGCAGTGGGATAATCTTTTAAATGAACCACATCGCGTCCTCGCTCCAAGACCAATGTTTTTAATCCTTTTTCTGTGAGTTCTTTGGCGGCCCAGCCACCGCTAATACCTGAGCCAATGACTATGGCATCATAACTATTTTGTTGCTTTCCACCGGAATTGATGAGAGTGCTATCATTTGGCATGACAATCGTTTATGGTTGCTGACTTTTTACAAAATCAGACTAAATCTAAAACTTTCTAAGCAATCCTTTTCAAC
>JBEAPC010000084.1:0-4753 GCA_041164585.1 Bacteroidota bacterium | reverse complement strand
CTCCTCCTCTTTGAATACTTGGAGGTATAAATTGCGGTTTGTCACCTGGATCAGAACTTGCAGATAGCAGTAGCATCCAAAGACTAAATAAGCCCATTAAAACTAATAAACTGATTCCTTTTTTGGCGTGTACATACCGCTTCATAAGATAAATAACAAATGATGGCTCAATAGGTTCTATAACCCCAATAATAGCTTGGGTGAACTAGTCTGCAATCTTGTCAATCCATTTGCCCAATAGGTTTTCCAATTTAATGGTTAGCTTTTCGGCAGTTCTACCAATAGAGCTTTGAAATTCCGGTATTTTGAACAACCAATAAAAGAAACTACCCCTACCTTCCTCTTGCATATCCTTGAACACTGTTTTTTTGATCATGGTCCCATAATCGGATTTTAGATAGGACCAGTTATTGGACAAGCGTTCTTCCAGGATCATTTTTTTCTGTTCTAACAAACCAATTTGTTTATCCAAACTGGCTAAGTCTTTGATCTCAGTCTGCTTCATAATTTTTGGTTTGTTCCCTGATAATGATCCGTATAATGGGATGAATGAATAATTGTTTTCTAAGTAGTACCAGCACCAAGGTAATCAGTCCTAGAATTAGGGTTGTTAAACCAAATCCAATAACAGGACTATTAAAGATACCAGATAACCACCAGCCCAATGTGAGGCCAGCAAAAATGCTGATCATGAACGCCATAGCACCCAAAACCATGAGCCAAATAAGCATGCCCGCAATAGTGGAACTTTTGCGGATAAATTGTAAAGAGAATAATTGAATCCTCAGTTCTATGTACTCATTAATCTGGACTTTATTCTCTTCTAAGAATTCCCATAAATTAGGTGACTTTTCCATAATGTGGATTGTTCTTTAAAGTTACGAAACTTTAATGGAAGAGGAAGAAAGTGAAGAGATAAGAGTTAAGAGTGAAGAGAGGAGGAAAGTGAAAAGTGAAGAGTAAAGAAATGGGGAAGAAAGTGAAGAGTGAAGAGTGAAGAAAAAAGAAGGACATGACTACGCTCATCAGAAAACGGGTTTTATTTGACCGTCTAGTTTTTTCAGGATATAAATCTTCTTATTTTCTAAATAGTCTGGAATGGGATTGTCCCTTTTGAATCTAATGGGTTGAATATCGAATTCATTAAAGACTTTGAAAGACTTGTTTGATAAATTATTCAGAAATGCTTCCTTGTGTTTGATGAGCAATTTGGAAAAATGGTACATAGATTCAAATCCCTTAAATACTTGGTCGCTGGGTCTTGCCTGAAATTTGTTTCTATATTTATTGCTAATAGAAATGGCAATCTTATCCGTTCTAGGAAAATGATAGGGGCTGCTGTAAATAATTTCTATGCCTTTGTATTCAGGCTTTGCTAAGTCTTTAAAGCCATCCCAGGTGGGCATACCAATCACCGTTCCTTTGTAGTCTTTATTATCGGCCAATGTTTTAACTATGGCAGTACCAAAAGGTTCATTTAGACTCCCACATATCAAAACATTGTTTCTATTACTATCCAAACCTGTTAATAGTATTTGTTGATTCAGACTATCAACCATTTCTACTGTTTTGATTCTCAGAGCAAGTGAAGGTGTTTTCTTTTGAAGCTCTGTAAAAAAACTCTGAATCATGTCTTCCAGTGCTCCTTTACGTTTGATCCAGATTAAATTATCGGTACTATGAAAACGCTGTAAATATTTGTAAAGGGCATCAATATGCGTTCTCAATGTAGAATTGACCAAAACAAAATAGGGGTTCTCAGTAACGCCACCATCATTGGGATAGGTTTCAGAAATCAAGGCTATTTTTCTGCTCAGGGCAAAATCAGCCAAGGCTTTAATTTCATTTCGGTTGTTAAAAGAAGCAATGATTAAGGAAACCCCTTCTAATTCTGGCTTGGACAAAATCTCTTGAATGGCTGATTCGCTTTGCTTGCTATCATAAATGAGTACTTCCGCATTCACTCCTTCTGCATTCAAAGAATCAATGGCCATCATGACCCCATTGTAAAATTCTAATCCAGGTAGTAGGAATTTTGGCAAATTGGTATTTCCCAATTTGAAATTATTACCATTAAAAGCGGAGTCCAAATACAAAGGAGCAAATACAGCTATTTTAGTAGGTGCTTCCTGTGCACGCGAATCTTGGATAGTAAAAAAACTAACCAACACCAACAGCAATACTATAATTGAACCTTTCATTTCTTTTCTATTAGTTGTTTACTCCCATTCAATGGTAGCAGGGGGTTTGCTGCTGATATCATAAACTACACGGTTAATGCCACGTACATTGTTGATGATCTCATTAGAAATATCGGCCAGAAATTCATAAGGTAAATGTGCCCAATCTGCGGTCATGCCATCTACAGAAGTAACCGCTCTTAAGGCTACTGTAAATTCATAGGTTCTTTCATCACCCATAACACCCACTGATTTTACAGGAAGCAAAATGGTTCCAGCTTGCCAAACAGCACTATATAAACCGTGTTTTTTCAAACCAGAAATATAGATATCGTCAGCAGCTTGTAATAAAGCCACTTTTTCCTCGGTAATTTCTCCTAGGATTCTTATAGCCAAACCTGGTCCTGGAAAAGGGTGTCTGTTAATCATATCGGCAGGTATGCCTAATTCCAAACCAACCCTTCTAACCTCGTCTTTAAACAAAGATCTCAATGGTTCAACCAATGCCAGTTTCATGCTATCTGGTAAGCCTCCTACATTGTGGTGAGACTTGATGGTTTGAGAAGGTCCGTGTACACTAACGCTTTCAATTACGTCTGGATAGATAGTACCTTGGGCCAACATTTCTATACCCGTTAAGATTTTTGCTTCCTGGTCAAAAATGTCAATAAATCCTTTGCCAATAATTTTGCGTTTTTCTTCGGGATCAGACTTGCCTGCAAGTGCTTTGTAAAAATGGTCTTTTGCATCAACCCCTTTTACATTCAAACCAATTTGATGATAGGTTTCTAATACTTGTTCAAACTCGCCTTTGCGTAAAACACCGTTATCAACAAAAATGCCAAAAAGATTATTGCCAATTGCCTTACTAATTAAGGTTGCAGCCACTGTACTATCTACGCCACCGCTGAGGGCCATGATTACTTTGCGGTCCCCAATTTTTTCTTTTAATTCGGCAACGGTCTGACTAATAAAATGCGCAGGTGTCCAATCTGAACTGCAACCGCAAATATTATTCAAGAAGTTTTTGATAATGGTCTTGCCCTCAGTGCTATGATATACTTCAGGATGAAATTGCAATCCATACAAGGGTTGAGAATCTGTAGAAGTCTTTTTAAAGGCGGCTATTGGAATGCTTTCGGTTGTAGCCAAAACTTCAAAATGTTCTGGTAAGGCAACAATGGAGTCACTATGACTCATCCAAACCTGCGTATTATCACTAATGCCATTTAATAGAGTATCAGATTTGACTATTTGCATTTTGGCCCTACCATATTCCCTTTTATTAGACTTGTCCACTTTGCCACCAAATTCCTTTGCGGTCAATTGGGCGCCGTAACAAACCCCTAAAACGGGCAATTTTGCTACAAAAGAGGGAATATTAACGGTAGGAGCGTTGGGCTCATTCACACTAAAAGGAGAACCACTCAGGATAATCCCTTTTAATCCAGGTTCAAATTCAAAGGATTTATGAAAGGGAATGATTTCACAATATACATTGGCTTCACGTACCGCACGGGCAATTAATTGGGTGTACTGACTACCAAAATCTAGGATTAATATCTTTTCTGTCATGCTTGCGAAGGTAACAGAAATTTCTGTGGTGCTGAAAGCGGATAAATGGTAAAGTAAATTTAAATACGGGTTGTGGCTACAGTGCCAATTGGCTAACTTGGCATTATAATTTTAACACATGAAACAATTAGCATCCCTTTTGGCCATCTTGGTCCTTTTTTCTTCCTGCCGTATGTTTGGCTATAAACATATTGAGGGAAATGGTAATATTATAACCCAATCTAGAAATATAAGTAAAGCAACCAAAGTAAAATTGGCAGGAAGTTTTGATGTGGAATTAACCCCAGGTGCCATGACCAAGGTTGAAGTGGTAGGGGATGATAATATTCTACCTTTTATTTATACAGAAGAAAAAGATGGGTTTTTGGTAGTGAAGTCTAAGGATTATCTGACTTATAATAGTACCGAAGGCATCAAGATCAAGATTACTACGCCACAATTGGAAAATCTTCAATTAGCAGGAAGTGGTAATATTATTGGTCAGGGCAAGTTTACTGGTTCTGACAAGCTGGTTTTGAAAATTGCTGGCAGTGGCGATATTAAACTGGAAATTAATACCCCAAAAATTGAATCTGATATTGCTGGAAGTGGATCTATTAGTTTAACTGGAGAAACCAAGGATGAAACCATTAAAATTGCTGGATCAGGAGATTATTTAACAGAAGGTCTAATGGCAGAAAACGCAACTGTAAGAATTGCTGGACAGGGTGATGTAAAAGTTTTTACTTCAACAACTTTGGATATACATATTGCTGGATCTGGAACAGTTTATTACAAGGGTAACCCCACTATTAAACAGAAAGTGGCAGGCAGTGGCGATATCAAAAAGCTTGACTAAATGCTAAGTGACTTTAAGAATAAAAGCGCCTCATTTGAGGCGCTTTTTCTTTTGTATGATTAATTCCTTCTTACTTAAATTCTTCACTGTCAATGCCTGAAATAAGTTGACCATTAAAACAGTAAAAATGGCAAAAAGAACAGAATTTGAATTAACCCTT
>JBEAPC010000083.1:0-3082 GCA_041164585.1 Bacteroidota bacterium | reverse complement strand
TAATTTTCTTTTTGCTCAGGCACTTGTAATGGACCATGAAAGCTGCTGCCTCCCTTGACCATGGTCTTGGTCCAAACCATTTTTTGCATTGAAGCTTCTGGCTTTATCCATGGCCCACCCGCTAGTGCAAAACCATCACTCAAGTGCGTGCCAATTTGAAGATTGAGTCGCTTAGCTTCAGACATGGCAAACTTGACTTTCTCCCACCATGCTTTGGACAATTGCCTACTGGTTGGTTCAAAAGGAATCTTGGCACTGGTATCTTTAATGGGCATAAGGTATGCTCCTGCAATACCCACTGATTTCATGGCTTCCAAATCTGCAGTTATGCCTTTTGTAGAAACAGCACCGTACATCCAATACCAGAATACCCAAGGTTTGGCAGAATTGCTTGGATGCAAAAAAGCTTGCTCCAAATTATTGGTCACTGCCTTTTCTTTGGCAGCTGTTTTTTTATGCTTCTTTTTTTGAGCAATGACTGGGCTTGAAGTAAAAAAACAAGCCAGTAAAAGCAACAAGAAATGTTTAAGTAGATTCATTAGAATGCTTTGCTTGCACGAAGTTACTTATTAAAGGATTGATGGGTCTCTGATTCTAGAAGGGCTGCTTCCTTATCCGCTTGCTTACGCCAATAATTTGCCAGAATAGAACCTGAAATATTCATCCATGGACTAAATACGGCGGCAGGCAAACCAACGGTTCCCAATTTTCCCATACTGCCTGCAAGACCTGAAGCCATGCCTCCATTTTGCAAACCAACTTCAAAAGCAATGGTTCTGGAGGAGCTTTTATCCAAGCCAAACAATCGGCCCAGCCAATAACCAAAAAAATATCCAGCACCATTATGAATCACGGAACAAAGGAATAATAGCCAACCCACTTTGAGTAGGTTGTCATGCCCTGCAGCCGTAGTAACGGTTGTGAAATAAATAATTCCTGCCATGGAAATATAGGGCAGCCAAATGTCTAGCTTGCTCAATTGTTTGCTCAACCAATAATATCCAACACCTAAAGTAAATGCAGCAACTAGAAAGCAGAAAATTTCTATGGAATCCAATAAGGGGCTTAGGCCGATTGTCTTTGATAAAAAATTCCAAAGACCAAGGGGTAATGCTATTAGAAATACCAATGCTACTAAGGCAAAAATGCTTGCCTTTTTTACTTGTTGCAAGGAAACCGTTTTTAAATAGTCTACCAACAATGCAGCACTAATGGGAACTATCACAATCTTGATAATTTCCATCATCATGTTTAGAAACTTTACTTCAATTAATGTACCTGCCAACCACTTCATGAGTAAGGGTGTTAAAAAAGGCGCTGCCATGGTAGCCATGGCTGTAACCACCACAGATAATACCAAATTGGCTTTGGCCAAATAGACCATCACATTAGACGCCAAGCCACTGGAACAAGATCCAATCAAGATTATACCTGCCGCAATTTCTGGATCAAAATGAAATAACCTAGTAAGGGTAAATCCCATTAAAGGCATGATTGAAAAATGACAAAATAAACCAATGGCCACTCCTTTACCGGTAGTAGCCAAGCCAGTAAAATCTTTCAAACTCATTTGAATCCCCATACCAAACATTACTAATTGAATGACTACTAGAATCATCCATTTGTTTCTTAGATCAAAGGAACCCCATTTGGTAAATGCTGTTGGGTAAATCATGCCAGCCACTACTGCTACCAGAATCCAAGCCGTATACTGGTATCCAGAAAGACTTGGAATTCCTTTAAGTGATAAGGCAAGGCCGATAGCACCAATTAAGGAAGCTGGTTGCCAAATGTTGGGCATTTGTAACCCAATGCCAACAAGGATTCCTAAAAAAGCTACTACAGTTATGTATTGAATAGATTTGATCAAAGACATGGCTAGTTTTAAGATAAGATGGTAGCTAAGTGTTGAATGGCAATGCCAGGACTAGCCAAGATGGGCACTTTTTTATCAGCGTCTGAGAGTTGGTCTACTACCCTTGCCATGGATGCTTGGGCCAACAAAATCACATCTACTTGACCAGATAATTCTATCAATGCTTTTGCTACCATATTGTCATGGGTGGAGGCGTCACCACTCATGAGTGCTTCAAAAGCGCCTTCACATAATTTGGAAACCAATTGAATTTCTTTCCCTGCCAATGCAGCCCTTCTTCTGACCAAATCTGATGTGGGTTCTAAAGTAGTAGGTAATGTAGCAACCACACCTATCTTAGTTCCAGACTTCACTGCTAGGTCTGCCATGGGTTGGTCTACACGCAAAACAGGAACGCTTGACAATGCTGCTCCCATTTCTACCGCAGTGCCAATAGAGGAACAAGTAACCAAGATAAGATCGGCACCTGCTGCTGCAGCAGAACCAGTATAATCTACCACTCTTCTAGCTGTATCAGGAGTCAAAGCACCACAACTAATCACGTTTTTGATAAGACTATCATCAACAATATTGAAGACTTTTACGTTTGGTAAATACTGATTACATAATGCCTGAAATACCGGAACCAATGTGGCCGAGGTATGAATCAATCCCAATGTTTTTTGTGACATCCTTTCTAGTTTTTGTATTAGTTGAATAAAGATCCGTTGCGCAGCAAACCAAAATAATTGGCTGCTCCTACTTGACCTCCTTTAAAATTTATTTCTATTCCATCCATACATGGATTGCTGGAAAAAGCGGTACAGAGTGGCGCACCAGCAATAATCGGTGCCAGCATTTCTACGGCTTCTATTCCCATGGTTCGGGCAGCATGACTGGAACTATCGCCACCGGCTAAAACCATTCTTTTCAATCCCATTTTTTCTTGCAAGCGCAATCCAATCTGCCCCAAAATGCTTCCAATAATATCAGAAGGAATATTGATAGTTTCTTGACTAGCCGATCCATTGGAATGAATCACTACTGATTGTTTTGCAGTTAGAACAGCTGATGCTTTTTCCAAAATGGCTTGAATTGATTTGGCTTGCATGCCATATTCCACCGCTTCTTCTGGGTTAAAAGCCAAGACTTCAAATCCATTGTCTGCAGCCCATTTAATTTGCGCATCGGTAACTGGAGAACATGACCCAGAAAGCACCAACAAAT
>JBEAPC010000082.1:0-9169 GCA_041164585.1 Bacteroidota bacterium | reverse complement strand
ACTTATAGTAGGGAGTTTTGGATGTTTATTGGATCCCTGGTTTTATTTCTTGGAGGTATGGTAATTATTGCTAAAACGTCAACACCTGTATTTAATAAAGTTTTTGGTTCCAATATTGCGCCACCAGAAGACCCTGAATTTGCCCACAATCAAATACAAATATTTGTAGCCATGATTCTGGGTTTGCTCACGGCTTTTACCCAGTATTTGAAATACAAAGACACACCCAAAGAACAGTTTGGTAAGAAAATTTGGATTCCAACATTAGTAGCAGTAATCATTAGTTTGGGTATTAGTTTGTTTGGAGAAATCAGATACGCTTCAAAAGGCCCAGTATTTTTAGTGGCTATTCATATTGCCATTTTTACAGCTGTTTATGCAGTGGTAGCCAACGCCTCTTATATCTGGTTGGGTTTAAAAGGCAAGGTAAAAGCAGCTGGTGCCAGTGTGGCCCACGTTGGTTTTGGTTTGGTATTGGTTGGTATCCTTATTTCATCGGCTAAGAAAACTGTGTTGAGTTGGAATACTACTGGTATAACCGTTTTGTCTAAAGAAGCCAAGGGTGCCCAGGGCGATCCTGCTGAAAACCTGACGCTTTTTAAAGCAGTAAAAACTGATATGGGTAAGTACATGGTTACTTGGGTCAGGGATACCATTGACAATATTGACCATAAGCGATTTTTTGAAATTGATTTCATTGCCAAGGATAAATCTGATAGCTTCAAACTCTATCCCGATGTGATGAAGAATAACAAAGGCATGGAAGGCTTTGCCGCTAATCCAGCTGCCAAACATTATTGGCATAAAGACATTTTTGCCTATATCACATCGTTCCAAGAAAACAATACCACGGATACTACCACATTTAGAAACAGACAAGTTAAAGCAGGCGATACTTTGTTCTATGGCAATGGCTTGATGATCTTAGAAAAAGTGGCTATTAATCCAGCCGAGCAACAATCCAAAGTTTTGCCGGGAGAAGTGTCTTTGTTTTTAAATATGACCATCATTACCAAGGATGGAAGACGTTATCCAGCCAACCCTGGTATTGCCATTAAAGACCAACAACTACGTTTGATCAATGATACCATTCGTTCACAAAGTCTGGTGCTTCAATTCAACAAAGTGATAGACCAAAAAACAGGCAAACTAGAAATTGGTATCAAAGAAAGTAGTTCCATTACTGAGTTGATTACCTTAAAAGTCTATGAGTTTCCTTTAATCAATGTATTATGGCTTGGAGTGGTGGTCATGACCATTGGATTTGGCATGAGCATTCGCCAGCGATTGTTAACAAAAACCAATTTAAAGGCCGTTTAAACAGTCCTTGGGTTACTTTTTTTGGCTGGGCAGCATTAATAGATATTGAATTGTCTATTTTTAAGCAGTGAAACCATTTTTACCATATCATCGCATCCTTTTGATCTTGCTACTGTCTGTGGCAGTTCAACAAGTTAAAGCGCAGGAACAACCCGTTGGGCATGGCCCATTGGATACGGTAAAAGTATATGCTTTTGTTACCCCAGAAGGAGATACCATTGGTCAAAGCTATTTACCCAATGTGTTGGTCTATGCAAAGTTAACTGGACAATGGAAGAAATATTGGGCAGACTGGACTCGATTACGCAATGCTGTTTATGTTACCTATCCTTATGCAAAAGCTGCTGGTAGAATCATGAATGATATCAATGCCAGACTAGTTAACGTAACGGATAAAAAAGAACGCAGAAAGATTATACATAGTCGTGAAAAGGAGTTGAAGAAAGAATTTACAGAGAAGTTGACACAGTTATCTGTTTATCAAGGAAAGGTTTTGATGAAATTGATTTACCGAGAAACAGGTAATAACTGTTATGAAATTATAGAAGACTATAAAGGTTTTATCAACGCTGCATTTTGGCAAACCCTAGCTGTGTTATTTGGTAGTAATTTGAAACAGAAATACGAACCCAAAGGTAAAGACGCTGATATGGAGAAGATTGTAATAGACGTTGAAAGAATGTACGGATACCGCAGTTAAATCAACTTAGTCAGTCTTTGGGCAAAATCATCCCTTCCAATCATCTGAGCACCCAAACTTTCTAAATGGGCTGTGTACACTTGGCAGTCAATTAATTCAACCCCTTCTTGTTTGAGCAATTGAACAAAATGTATAAAGGCAAATTTGCTGGCATTTGATGATTTGGCAAACATGCTTTCTCCAAAAAATACTTTTCCCATTTTAATGCCATACAATCCACCCACTAATTGACCATCTAACCAAGTCTCAGCCGATACAGCAAATCCCAAACCATGTAATTCATTAAAAGATTGCTCTAATTCTGGGGTAATCCAAGTGCCATCTTGGCCTTCTCTTTTTTGGTTTTTACAATTGGCAATTACTTGGTCAAAAGCAGTGTTTACGCTAAAGCGATAGTCTCCTTTTTTAATTACCTGTTCCATGCTCTTGCTCACTTTCAAATTTTCTGGGAATAAGACAAAGCGAGGATCAGGACTCCACCAAAGTGGAACAGGCCCGTCAAACCAGGGGAAAATCCCGTGCTTATAGGCAATTAATAGCCTGTCAATACTCAAGTCACCGCCAATGGCTAATAACCCTTCCTCATCAGCTTCAGAAAGTGGAGGAAACCATAAACTATTATCAAGTGTGAACAAAGGCATGTGGGGATGTTTGTTCTGAGTATGAATATAACCTTTTAGGCAATCACTTCAATGGTTGCACCAATACCACGGTCAGTAATGGCGTCACACATGGGTTTTAAAGTATCATAGTCACCATTCTTAACCGCATATTTACCCTTATTATGGATTATCATAGCACATTGTTCAGCCTGTTCCAAGTCATGACCGCAAACTTCCATCAAGGTTTCTATTACCCAATCAAAACTATTGACTTCATCATTCCATACTATCAGGGAATAAGAAGGCGATAATTGGGTTAATACCCCAACGTCTGAATCTTCTCTGGGTTGTGCGGCTTCTTGTTGTCCAAATAAGTGCATGTAGCAAAGTTAAAATATAAACCTTCATAGGAAAATGCTTCCTACAGAATTATGGATAAAAAAAACAAGCGCTTAGAAGTATCCACAAAAAAATAACCTCAAGATAAATCCTGAGGTTAGTTTGTGGGAGCACACGGGTTCGAACCGCGGACCCTCTGCTTGTAAGGCAGATGCTCTAAACCAGCTGAGCTATGCTCCCTTTGTTTGTTTGGGAGTGCAAAAATAAGGGATGGATATTTATCACCAAATTTATTTTTGATTTTTTTAAAAAAAGATCAATTTAATTGAAGCGCAGGGAACCTATAATGTTGACTATCGTATACAAATAGTTCTTCAATTTCATAAGACCAATATTTGTATAAAGGAGATTTTGCCAAGCATTTATCGGCCTCAGCCTTGTTTTCACAATTCATGGTAATCCAACAGGTCTGACTTTCCATGCTCACCGCATAGCTATCAATCACAGACTTGTTCATGAGATAGTTGATATAGGTTCTGTGGGGTGGAACCAATTGCATGAATAGTTCATCCATGGTAAACTTGATGATCGCCTGAAACTTTTTCATCTAATACTGTTTTACGCAATTAGGGTATACAAGATTCGTGCAGCAAATTTTCTAATGGCAATCTGTCAATAAATCCCTTTAAAATCGGAAACTATTACAGGCGTTCAATTGACTTTTAAATATAACATGAAAACAATTGTCTTGTTAGCAGATTCTTACTTTTTTATCAAGATTCCCCATATAGGGACCATGGACTAGAATTAATTGAATACCAATTTGGCCAGTTTCCCGTTTCCACCAGCCAAAAAGACAGCATTGCCCTTAGCCGCTTTTTGAACTACATGGAAGCTTTCTTTAGATATATTCACCCAACTAAGACCCCTATCATAGGAAAGATCTACACCAGAAGTACCACAAGCAACCAATGTTGTATTGGTCAAATAGATAACGCAGGATTTATAACCCTGAGGATTGATTCTTGGTACACGCATGTTGTTGCCACCCTTCTCAAACAAAACCGCATTCCCTGTTTTAATGGTATCTCTTGAAAAATCGCCACCCACAATGATCCCATTCCCTTTGGCATCCATGACCAGAGAATTGGCACCCGTAGATTCTTTATCCACTAATAAGGGTAGATCCCAAATCTTGTTTTCATAAAACAGCCTAGACTTTTTTCCACCAGTAGCAAATACTATTTCCTTGCCACGATGCACCAAATTGGTTCCTGATGAGGCAAAAAAAGCTTCTCCATCAGTTGCCGTTAAATCATGTTTGGAAATCAATGGGTCATTGGTGGACCAGGTTTCACCTTGATCCTTGGTAATAGCCAAAAAGAATTTACCATTGATGGGGTCACCAATTACAGCGCCGTTTTTTGAGTCATAAAAATCCATGGCGTCTAAAAACATGCCCTTGGTACTATCTGTAAAAACAGTGCGCCAAGTTTTACCAGCATCAGTAGTTTTTACGATTACAGCAGGTTCTGCAATCCCCATAATAATGGCGGTTTGGTCATCAAAAGCGGCAATATCTCTAAAGTCCTTTTTTTCAAAACCGGGTACCGTTATCCAATCTACATGTACACCGCCATCTGTGGACCGGCCAACGGTACCAGCACTGCCACTGACCCAAAGCACTTGGTCATTCACCACAGACAAGCCCCTAAAGCTTTTTCTAGTTCCAGATTGCAATATTTGAACGGTTGCCGTTTGTGCAATGGCATTACTTGTTAGGACAAAGGCCAACAAACAGGAAAATATTTTATTAAGTGGCATAAGAATATCAGATTTGCAGCTTTAATTGATCTTGAAAGATAATACAAACACCTAAAACCTACATGATGATCCCATATTGGATGAGCCGAACACAGTTGATGATGGGCGATGAACCTATTTTAAAACTAATGGGTAAAAACGTATTGGTAGTTGGTCTTGGAGGTGTTGGTGGCATTTGTGCAGAAATGATTGCCAGGGCTGGTGTGGGTAAAATGACTATTGTAGACGCAGATACCGTAGACCTAAGCAATACCAATAGGCAAATACCAGCATTACATTCTACGGTAGGTAAATTAAAAACGGAGGTTTTAGAGCAAAGACTCAAAGACATCAATCCAGAACTACAATTAAGGGTTTTACCCATCTATATTAAGGAACAGGAAACCATTAACTTAATTGAGTCTGAGCATTTTGATTATGCGGTAGACTGTATAGATACCCTCTCTCCAAAAGTGTATTTTATCAAAGCTTGCATAGAAAGAAAAATACCTATTGTCAGTTCTTTAGGAGCAGGTGGCAAACTAGATCCTTCACAAGTGCAGGTAACAGATATTTCCAAAACCTATGAGTGTAATTTAGCCCGTTATGTGCGTAAGAAATTACATGGTTTGGGAATTAGAAAGGGACTAACCGTTGTTTTTAGTCCAGAAAAAGTTGACCAAAGCCGCATAATAGAAACAGAAAAAGCATTCCCCAAAAAATCCATCATTGGCACTATGAGTTATATGCCCGCAATATTTGGTTGCACGGTAGCATCCGTAGTAATCAGGGGATTGATGGCACAAGAAAATTAGTACAACAAATAGGGTGTAACAGCCTCTTTCCAATCGCCAACGGCCGTTAATTTACTGGTCTGAGCAATAAATGTTTGAAGGGGAAGATCAAACAATTTTTCTGCATCAGGAATCCCCAATAATTTGTTCAAATGCCGCTGCCCTGTTTTGTTTACAGAAGTGGGATAGGGGCTCCATTGAAATTGCTTGGGATATAATTCCTTAATCAATTTGATAAGTAATAAGCCATAGCCCATTGACTGAAAATAAGGTGGTTCTAACACTTGAAACTGAATGCCAGAACATGTTTGATTGGCATATTTGGCATCAAAGGGTTCAAAGTTGATGGGTATAGCGGTTAATTCTTCTAAGGCCAATTGATTAAAAATACCGGCCACTTGTTTTCCATTCATCCAAGGCGCTCCAGCAATTTTAAATGACAAGTGCGTGCCCCTGCCTTCACTAATATTGGTGGCTTCTAATAAGCAAATTCCTGGATACAAAAGCATCGCAGCAAAGTCTTGTATGGCAGGCGATGTGGGTACAAAAGGGATACCCCAATCAGGTTGAAAATCATGTCTATTCCAATTGCGGCATGGAACAACTTCTAAAAGGCAACCTAGACTTTTGGTAGCATTAAAATATTGAGCTAGTTCTCCCAATGTACAAGAGTGTCTTACTGGTAGATTCCATCGGCCAATAAAAGAAGCTTCAGAAGCTTCTAACATGGGGCCCTCTGCTAAAGACAAATTACCCGAAACAGGATTGGGTCTGTCTAGCACCACCAAGGGAATCTGGTGAAAAGCTGCAGCTTCCATTAAATAGGAGAGTGTCCACAAATAAGTATAGAATCTACATCCAATATCAGGAATATCAAAAACCAATAAATCTATATGGCTCAAATCTGTTGCCGTTGGCGATAGTTTCTGACCATATAAACTGATAATGGGTAAACCTGTTAGTGCGTCTTTTCCATCTGGTATGGGATGCCCATCGGGACCGTCTACCATTAACCCATGTTCCGGTGAGAATAGTGTTACAAGATGAAAACCAGCGTCTAATAAAGCCTTTCTGGATGGCACTAAATCTTGAGTAGTAGCAGCTTGATTGGTGACTAGTCCTATGCGTTGGGTTTTCCAAGCTGGGGGATTTTGCAATATGCGGTCAACACCAAATTCAATCATGGTCTTGTTTTTCAAATAAGAGTTTGGTTTTTAATTGCTCCATTACATTAAAAATAATGGGGCACCTTCCGTAATGCATAAAATGAGTGAACAGTCTTTTTTGAAAATTTGGTAAGTGTAATGCGGGAAATTCCCTGCAACCCTCAAAACGGTGTTCATAAACAGTACATTTGTTTTCAGACAAAAAATGACAGGGTATGGCATTGATTAACATAAGCCCATGCATCCCTTTTTCCAAATACTGCTTATCAAATTGGGTTCTGTCTACCTTTAAAACTTCAGCTAAATGTTCAGCTTCTGGTTCAAAGACTGTGATCATCAATGACTTACAACAATTGCCACATTGGGTGCAATCCACTTTTGGACTAATCAATTGATCTAATTCAAACACCGTTTGATCCAATGCATCCGAATCAAAACCACCCAAAAATGCTCTAAACCGGATATTTTCTGCCTCAAGTCCCAAACTAAGTACTTGAATGGAAGCTAGGTCATGGATCATATTTCTGGGTGCTAATTGAATAGAATAAAAGTACATTCCTTGAATGGGCCAGCAAAACCAAGATTATAAACAGGTTTATCCACAATCTTGGGGCATTTGTAGAAAAGTATAATTGTCTTGCAGTTTGAGGTGGTTAGATTTGCGAGTTGTTGCCAAAGAGATAAGAAATTGGCCAACAGGAAGGAAATATGGCAGAAGAAAAGAATATGTCGGAATACAACGAAGCCTCCATACGGTCATTAGATTGGAAAGAGCATATCCGTCTTAGACCAGGTATGTATATTGGAAAATTGGGCGATGGTTCGGCTCCTGACGATGGAATTTATGTTTTAATCAAGGAAGTCATTGACAACTGTATTGATGAACATACCATGGGTTATGGTAAGCAAGTAGAACTAACTATTGAGAACAAAACGGTAACGGTTAGAGACTATGGCCGTGGAATTCCCTTGGGTAAACTGGTAGATGTAGTTAGCAAGATTAATACGGGTGCCAAATATGATAGCAAGGCCTTTCAAAAATCAGTGGGATTGAATGGGGTTGGTACCAAGGCTGTGAATGCCCTAAGTCAATATTTTAAAGTGACTGCTTATCGCGATGGTAAAGAGCGTACAGCAGAGTTTGAAAAGGGTGAATTAATCAAGGAACACAAAGAAACCAAGAGCACAGAACCCAATGGAACATTTGTGAGCTTTATTCCAGATGAAACCGTTTTTAGAAACTACCATTTTATTCATGAATACCTAGACAACCAACTCTGGAATTATTGTTATTTAAATGCAGGCTTGGCCATGCATTTTAATGGCAAGAAATACGTGAGTAAGAATGGTTTGCTAGATTTATTGTTGCGCAAAACCAATCCCGATGAATTGCGCTATCCCATTGTGCATTTAAAAGGGGAAGATATTGAAGTAGCTATCTCACACAACAATGACTATGGGGAAGACATTTTTTCCTTTGTCAACGGACAGTTTACTACACAGGGAGGTACCCACCAACAAGCATTTAGAGAAGCCTATGTAAAAGTGATCAGGGACTTTTATAAAAAAGACTATGAAGCTTCTGATATCCGCACCAGCATTGTAGCAGCGGTATCTGTGCGCGTACAAGAGCCGGTATTTGAAAGTCAGACCAAGACCAAATTAGGTTCACAAAACGTGTATGAAAACGGTCCATCCATGAAGAAATTTGTGGAGGAATTCTTGTCAAAGGAGCTGAACAATTTCTTGCATAGAAATCCAACTGTTTCAGAGGCATTGCGCAAAAGGATTGAACAGAATGAGCGTGAAAGAAAGGAATTGGCAGGGATTAAAAAGCTAGCCAATGACCGAGCCAAGAAAGCCAATCTGCACAATAAAAAATTGCGTGACTGCCGCGTACACTTAAATGACGAAGCACCGCAGAAAAACAGGGAAGAGTTTGTAGCCACCCAAAACAATACTACCATCTTTATCACGGAAGGCGATAGTGCCAGTGGAAGTATTACCAAGTCTAGAAGTGTAGACACCCAAGCGGTATTTAGTTTAAGGGGTAAACCTTTGAACAGTTTTGGACTTACCAAAAAAGTGGTCTATGAGAATGAAGAATTTAACCTACTACAACACGCACTCAATATTGAAGACGGATTAGAAGGCCTTAGGTATAATAATGTGGTAATTGCCACAGATGCAGACGTAGATGGGATGCACATTCGTTTGTTGATGATGACCTTTTTTTTACAGTTCTTTCCTGACTTGGTAAAAAAGGGGCATGTCTATATTTTGGAAACACCCTTATTCCGCGTTAGAAATAAACAAGAAACCATTTATTGTTTTGATGATGAAGAGCGTCAGGCAGCCGTGAATAAATTGGGTGGAAAGCCTGAGATTACTAGGTTCAAAGGTTTGGGAGAAATCTCACCGGAAGAATTTGGCAGATTTATTGGA
>JBEAPC010000081.1:0-5811 GCA_041164585.1 Bacteroidota bacterium | reverse complement strand
TTTAATTGCACCCACAGGTTTTGCGGAAAGGGTTGGTTTTGCAATGATGGTTTTATTGGAAACTGGTTTTGCCGAATCCTTTTGCGCAGCTAAGGCCATATGCAGAGAAAGCATGAATAAGAGACAAAGGAACTGCTTCAAAAGAATGGGTTTGCAGCAAAAATATTGAACTGCCGCCATAATCCCCGCAAAAGATAATCTACAAGTTTAGACCATTGGCTTCAAAGAAGCCTTTAGTTTTGTTCCATGGCAGGACTCTATATACATATTCCATTTTGCAGAAAAGCTTGCCACTATTGCAATTTCCATTTTTCAACCACCCACCAGCAATTGCCCGCTATGCTCGCGGCCATGGAAAAAGAATTGCAGCTACAAAAAGCGTATTTACAGGGCCCTTTAAACACCATCTATTTGGGTGGCGGTACGCCATCCCTGGTTCCTATTGAATTATTAGACAGTTTATTCAAAGCAATCAGGACCCAATTTCAAATAGTGGATGGAGCAGAAATTACCATTGAAACCAATCCAGATGATATTAACCCAGCTGTATTATCAGCTTGGAAGGCACTTGGTATTAATCGATTGAGCATTGGCATCCAGTCATTTGTAGATGCAGACCTACAGTGGATGAATCGGGCACACCATGCCCAACAAGCAATTGATAGCATTCGGCTGGCCAAGCAAGCAGGATTTGACAATCTGACCATTGACCTGATTTATGGAACGCCTACCCTTTCTGATGATGCTTGGAAAGCAAATGTAGACCTGGCCATCGCCGCAGGCATTAGCCATCTTTCCTGTTATGCTTTAACCGTAGAACCCAAAACAGGATTGGAAAAAATGATTGAGAAAAAACAGATAGAGGCGGTGGATCCTGAAAAACAGGCAAGGCATTTTAGCTTGTTGATGCAGTGGATGGAGGATGCCGGTTTTGAACACTATGAGATTTCCAATTTTGCACTGCCTGGTCATAGAAGCAAACACAATAGCAGTTATTGGAGCGGTGCGTCTTATTTGGGCATTGGCCCATCAGCACATTCTTTTAATGGAACAAGTAGGCAATGGAATTTGGCCAATAATAGTCTCTATATACAAAGCTTGAACAAGGAAACATTGCCTTTTGAATTAGAAACACTCACCACAGAGCAACAATTGAATGAGTATATCATGACTTCTTTGCGCACCATGGAAGGTCTCAATTTGAACAGGGTCTCCTCCCTTTGGGGTCAAGAACAAACAGCACAAATTTTGTTGGAGTCTAAAAAATATATTGCCCGTGGCGATGCTTACTTAAAGGACCATGCTTTGATACTAACAAAAGCTGGAAGACTTTTAGCAGATGGCATTGCATCAGATTTATTTTTTCTTTCAGCAGAAGATTAAACCAAGTAACCTTCAATTTTTTTGAACCCATCTTCAGCGGGTAATTGCTCCCATAAGATTTGATAGATGGTATGTGCTATGGGCATCTCAGCCTTTAGTTGCTCGTTGATTTTTTCTATGCACTTACTGGCATTATAACCTTCTGCCACCATATTCAATTCTAGCTGCGCGGCTTTTACAGAATAGCCCTTACCAATCATGTTACCAAAGGTTCTATTGCGGCTATACAAAGAGTAACAGGTAACCAATAGGTCTCCCAAATACACCGATGCGGCATAATTGATCTCTGGATTATCCGAATTTTTTACAGGTAATAATGTGCGTAAAAAGCCCACCATTTCATTGGCCGCATTGGCTATATAGACACTCAAGAAATTGTCTCCATATTCCAAGCCATGTGCAATACCTGCACCAAGCGCATAGATATTTTTGAGCACGGCTGCAAACTGCACACCCAGTACATCATGATTCACCAACGTATTCAAATACTCTGTCTGAAAATATCGGGCTATGCCATAGGCTTCTGATTCTTGAATACCAGAAAATGTGAGATAAGATAATTTTTCAGCAGCTACTTCTTCTGCATGACAAGGACCCAACACCGTAAAATAATCTTCTAAAGGCAATTGAAATTCCTTGGCTAAATATTCATTGAGTAATTCATAAGAACCAGGTAGGATTCCCTTGATGGCAGAGACCACTTTCTTACCCTTAAATGCTTCTTTGTCTAGTGTAGACAGTGCGTCTACCACATAGGCAGAAGGAACAGCAATGACCAAGACATCAGAACTAGCTACAACGCTAGCAATGTCATTGCTCATTTGCAACTGGTTTTGGTTAAAATAAGCCCCACTCAGATAATGCGCATTGTGTTTGCGCTTTTTCATTTGCGCAATGGCTTCCTCACTGCGGATCCACCAATAAATATTGTTGCCATTATCCGTTAGGATCTTTGCCAGAGCAGTAGCCCAACTTCCACTTCCAATGATACCAAACTGCATGCAATAGGATTATTAGATAGCAAACATACGAAAGGCATCTGTTAAATGAAAAAGGCATCGGAATTACCGATGCCTTTTCTTACTTATAAGAGCGTTTTAGTCTTTTTTCTTGTCTTCGTATAACTTGTCTTTGGCTACCACCATTACTTTGGCGCCGTCTTTTAGTGTTTTACTAACAATGGTATAAGGACCCGTTACAACTTCGTCTCCTTCTTTTAGACCTTCCAAGATTTCAATATTATTCAAATCCTGTACAGCTGTTTTTACTTTTACTTTTTTAACTGTTCCGTCTTTTTGATACACAAAAACTACTTCTTCAATATCGTCATCAGCAGTGGTTGATTTAGCTTCTGTGGTTTCAGGTTTTTTCTCGTCTTTCTTGTCTCCATCAGTTGCTTTAACATCACCATTTTTGTCCCTAGTAGTTACCGCGTTCAATGCAATAGACAATACATTGGCCTTGGTCTTGGTTTGAATATCTGCACTAGCACTCATACCAGGACGGAAAGGGAAGCTTTTTTTAGGGGTGATCAAATCAGCATAAGACTCAGGCAATAAACGAATATGCACTTTATAATTGGTTACATCAGAGCTAGAGCTAGTAGATAAAGAGTTACCGGTGCTTGGGTTAGCAATTTTGTATACCAAACCTTTGAACTTACGATTAATATAAGCATCTACTTCAACAATGGCAGTATCACCAATTTTTACTTTTGGAATATCGTTTTCACCAACGTCTACCCTTACTTCAATAGAACGCATATCAGAAATACGCATCATTTCAGTACCTACGTTAAAACTATTACCTGCTACTTTTTCACCTTTCTTTACACTCAATAAGCTTACTAATCCATCCATAGGGGCAGTAATCACAGTACGTGACAGGTCTTTATCAGCCCTGTTTAACTGAGCCTGCGCTCCTTGAATATTTGCTTCGCCACTTTTCAAACCTTCTTTGGCAGCATTATAGCTAGCTTCAGCTGAACGATAAGCTTGTTGGGCATTTTCAAATTCTGCTCTAGAAATTACTTTCTCATCCACCAGTTTTTTCTGACGGTCATAAACAGCTTTTGCATTATCCAAGGTAGCTTTTAAGCCCACTAGGTTTGCGTTGGAATTAGACAACTGAGCTTTTGCTTGGTTTACACCTGCAGCTACTTGGTCACGTTGTGTTGAGTAGATATCGGCATAAATTCTGGCCAAGATCTGACCCTTTCTTACAGTATCACCTTCGTTGACAAATAGTTCAGTAATCTCACCACTAATATCTGGGCTTACTTTAACTTCTACTTCTGGGTATACTTTACCACTGGCGTTGACGGTTTCAATGATATTGCGTTTAACCGCTTTTTCAGTAGATACTTTGGTACCTTCTTCTTTACCAATTACGCCGGCTTTTTTCAAGCCAATCAATACTCCTATGACCACTACCAATCCAACAATGATCCAAATCAATTTCTTGCTCATATTAAACAGTGTTTCTTTGTGTGTTAATGTTTGGTGTTCTTATAATTTAATGCCAAGGCCTTTGTAAAACTCCAGCACTTTTAATTTGAAAACGTATTCATAATGGTTGCTCAATTCAGTAATCTTAGCGGTAAACACGTTGTTACGGGTTGTAATCAAATCCAGTGTTCCCAACAATCCTACATCATATCTTTTTTGTGCATAGTCTAAAGCTTTCTCTGACACGGCAACACTTTTCTTAGAAGCATTGTATTTCTGCAAAGAAGAATAGGCGTCTTGGTATGAATTATAAATATTAGAACGCAGTGTTTGTTTTTCCTGATCGTCTTGCAATTGTGTTTGACGTACATTGATCTTAGAACGTTCCCATTGTGTTCTTGCTTGGTGTGCATTGAACAAAGGCACGTTCAAATTCAATCCTAATGATTGACCAAAATAACGGTTCAACTGGGCTCCAAAAGCTACTTTGTCAATACCAACTACACTATTCAAAGGGGCATAAACAGGATATTGTTTGGTATTATCTAAGGCATATGCACCAGTATTTCCTACAATGGATTGTGTTCTATAATCATACACATTGTTGGCAAATCGGGTACTCAAAGTACCAGAGGCAGAAAGTGTAGGATACATGGCACCCCTTGAAGCTGCTACCAATTTTTGGGCTGCTTCAATGCGCAAAGCGGTTACTTTTTGTTGTGGCTGATTGGCAATAGCCAAGTTATACACTGATTCAGGTTGCAAGTCTAATAGATTTTCAACTGGAATACTTGCTACATCGGGATAAACAATATCAAAGGCAGTAGCAAAGTCTAGGTTCATAACTGCTTTCATATTAATCAAGCCCTGTTCAACTCCTGCCAAAGCCTGAATATAAGTAGCACTATCTCTTTCTACCTGTGCTTCAAATTGAATGGCATTCAATTCAGGTTGGCTACCTGCAGCTACCAGCTTGCGGGTATTTTGCAATTGCTCTTGTGATTGCTGCAACTGCACTTTACTCACATTGGCCTGCTCTTTACGCAACATCACTTGCAAGAACGCATTGGCCACGGTAAGGGCTAGGTCATTCTTGGTTTTCTCAATATTCATTTGATCAGCCTTGGCAGAAATGGCGTTGGCTTCAATATTGTTCTTTCTGGTAAACCAGTTGAAAATGGTATAACTGGCTTGGAACCCAATATTACCACCAGAAATGTCTATGTTCTCAAACACGTTGGTAGTAGGGTTAATGTTCAAACCGTGCTGATAGGTTGTGGTTACGTTGGCATTGGCATTGGGCAATCGGGTCATTCTAACCTGATCGGCCTGTAATTTTGACAAACGCGCTTGCACATCCGCCTGTTTCACGGAGATATTGTTTTGTATGGCAAAATCCACACAACGGCGCAAATCCCATTTCTCCTGAGCAAAGGAATGAAGGGTAGCTGTTAAAGCAAAAAGGGTGAATAACTTCTTCATATAAAACAAAAATACACCAAAGCCTTGCACCTGCAGAAAAATTAGACAGACGGAAAGGAATTAGATTAAAAGCGTCAAAAAATCTTATGAAAGGTCTTGAATGGTCAAAAATGCCTGTTCAAGGTCCTGAATCAGGTAATCCGCAGACTCTAATCCCACATAGAAACGGAGCAAGCGGTGTTCTGGATTGGCTGGATCAAAGTTTTCCGGTTTCATACCCGCACATTTGGGAATGATCAAGGACTCATGACCACCCCAGCTAACCGCCATGAGCACATGTTTTAGTGAATTGCAAAAGGTTTCAATGGTCTGGCATTCCTGGGCCTTAATACTAAATGTGAGCAGACCACCGGCTCCAGTCATTTGTTTTTTGGCCAATGCATACTGCGGAAATGCCGGATCAAGGGGATAAATGACCCTGTCAATCCTGGGATGGTTCTGCAAATAGGGCAATACCTGTAGGATGGTTCTTTCAATTCTTTCCAATCGAGCTTCCAAA
>JBEAPC010000080.1:0-5797 GCA_041164585.1 Bacteroidota bacterium | reverse complement strand
GTAAGAAACTGGCTTTGAAGAATCCGTCCTTGGTTCCAAGGTTCACAAATAAACGGCTATAGCCACTGCCACCGCCACCGCGTGCGTATTTGTTTCTTGCATCACCTCTTCCACCATCAATTCCTTGCATCTCTCTTTCTCTGCCCCTACCCATTTCTTGACCACGTGGTTCACGAACCGATCTATCGCGCTCACGCACATTTAAATCTTGTGAATTCTCATAGTATTTTAAGAACCTATCAAACTCCATAGCAGCTACACGCTTTAACACGTCTTCCTTGCTTACATCGGCAAATTTCTCTGCCAACATAGGAACATAGGTTTCGTAATCACCATGGCTAATATCGGTAGACAATAACTTGTCCATAAATGAGAAGAATTGTTTTCTACAAACATCTTTACCACTTGGAATATCCATTTTGTGGAACTGAGAATTGTTGATGCGTTCAATCTGTTTGAACTTGTACATCTCTTTTGCGTGTACAATAGAAATACAGATCCCCTGCATGCCTGCCCTTCCGGTACGGCCACTACGGTGGGTATAGATTTCTACGTCATCTGGTAATTCAAAGTTGATTACGTGTGTAATACCCTGTACGTCAATACCACGGGCAGCCACGTCTGTTGCAATCAACAATTGTAAAGTCTTGTCTCTGAACTGACCCATAACTTTATCACGCTGTCCTTGTGTAAGGTCTCCGTGCAATGCATCAATATCATAACCTTCTCTTGTTAAACGCTCAGAAATTTCTTGTGCGTCTAATTTGGTTCTGGTGAAAATGATTCCGTAAATACCTGGATTAAAATCAATGATTCTTTTCAAGGTTTCATAACGGTGTTGCGCGGTAGTTACATAGTACTGATGGTCAATGTTCTTGTTGGCTGTATTTACTTTACCAACAGTCACTTCTTTGGGATCCTTCATGTACTTCTTACTCACCTTTCGGATTTCAGTTGGCATTGTTGCACTAAACAACCAAGTGCTTTCACGCGCTGGTGTGTTCTTTAAGATGAATTCAATATCATCTTGGAAACCCATGTTTAGCATTTCATCTGCTTCGTCTAAAACCACGTACTTGATTTGCTCAAGGTTGATGGCTTTTCTTTCAATCAAATCAATTAAACGTCCAGGTGTAGCAACTACAATTTGTACGCCTCTTTTCAAATCGCGAATTTGCAATCCGATAGACGCACCACCATACACTGCTACCACCGAAATGCCAGTCATGTATTTTTTAAAGAGTTCAATTTCTTTTACGATTTGCATGCACAGTTCTCTTGTTGGACAAACCACCAAGGCCTGAGGATACTTCGCAGCAGCGTCAATAATGTGCAGCAATGGTAATCCAAATGCTGCTGTCTTTCCCGTACCAGTTTGCGCTAAGCCAATAAAATCTTGTGTGCCGCTTAGCAAAACGGGTATTGCTTGTTCTTGTATTGCGGTTGGGTTCACATACCCCAACTCATCGGTTGCCTGAATCAATCTCGCATCAATTCCCAACCCTTCAAATGTCATCATGTATTAAAAAATTTGCGGCAAAGGTACTTTTAATATAGGGCTTTGCCTGTTTTTTGTTTGTTAATCCAATAGCAGTGCTTATTTCAGGATCCTCCTGATGCCATTGGCCTGCTCAATTAATTCCTTTAAATAGTCATAATTCTCCTTTTCCAAACAGGATTTGAATTTGCGCAGCTGTGCAATGTGCTCATTGAGCACATCCAACACATTCTCCTTATTCTGCATAAAAATGGGAACCCACATGTCTGGATTGCTCTTTGCCAGACGAACTGTACTCTCAAAACCACCACTTGCAAGCTCAAAAATGGCGTCTTCACCCTTTTCTTTCTCTAAAACCGTGTTGGCCAGGGCAAAAGAAGTGATATGTGAAATATGACTCACATATGCCACATGAACGTCATGATCCTTGGCATTCATATAGACGCGGTGCATTCCCATGGCCTGATAAGCCGCTTCTACGATTGCCAATGCATCCGCATCATTCTCTTCTTTATTACAAATTACCGTGGCTTTATTTCTAAAAGCTCCTGTTACAGCAGCCTGCGGACCACTGTATTCGGTACCCCACATGGGGTGGGTTGCCACAAATCTTCCCCTTTTGGGGTGATTGGCAATGCAATTCAAGAGCCCTTCTTTGGTAGAACCTACATCCATAATCACCTGCCTGTCTGTTAAATCCAATATATGGGGAAGGATTTTTTCAGCCGCATTTACTGGAATGGCCAGGATAATCAGGTCTGATACCGCAATGGCCTCATCCAGCGGTAGGATCCTATCTACCAATTTTAATTCCAAAGCTTGATGTTGGTGATCCAGATTCTGGTCTACTCCAATCACCGCATTAGCAAAACCCTGCTCTTTTAAAGCCAGTGCCATGGACCCTCCTATTAAACCAATACCTACTATTGCAACTTGCATAATTTGTTTTTTCAGATTTGTTTCACTCTTTCAATGGCCTGTTCAAACCTTTCAACAGAACCACATAGACTTACCCTAATATATCCATTCCCAGCTGACCCAAAAATGCCACCAGGCGTAATAAACACATTGGCTTCATACAATACTTTATCACTCACAGCATAACCATCGGCGTAGCCATTTGGAATTTTGGCCCATACAAACATGCCCACTTGGTCTTTTGAATAGGTAGCCCCTAATAAATCCAAGAGTTCAAATACCTTTTCTCTACGTTGCGCATAAACAGCATTTACGCTATCATACCAGTCTTTACCCAGACTCAAAGCCTTTGCTGCTGCTAATTGCAAGGGCAAGAACATACCGCTATCCATATTGCTTTTGAAACGCAAAATTTCATCAATGCGGTCTTTAGAAGCACATAACATGCCAACTCTCCAGCCTGCCATATTCTGACTTTTGCTCAATGAGTTGAGTTCAATAACAATGTCTTTGGCCCCATCTACACTTAACAAACTAAAAGGTTGTTCATTGAGAATAAAACTGTAGGGATTGTCATGGCAAATCAAAATCTGGTGCTTCTGACCAAAAGCAACTAACTTTTCCATGAGTGACTTGCTTGCCAATTGGCCAGTAGGCATATGCGGATAATTGACCCAAAATAATTTCACCCTGCTTAAATCTGTTTGCTCTAATGCTTCAAAATCAGGCTCCCATCCATTGGCCTCTTTTAATTCATAAGAAACAGCGGTACCGCCTGCCAATTTTACGGCAGAACTATAGGTAGGATATCCTGGATTGGGAATTAATGCTTGATCGCCTTCATTTAAATAAGTCATGCAGATATGCATAATCCCTTCCTTGCTTCCAATAAGGGGAAGAATTTCTGAGTCTGGATTCAACTCAACGCCATACCATTTGGCATACCAGTCTTTGATAGCGTTTCTCAAAATGGGAGAACCCTTGTAGCTCTGATAAGCATGTACATTTGGCTTGGCCGATTCCTCTTTCAAAACTTTAATGACATCTGGATGCGGGGGCAAGTCCGGGCTGCCAATTCCAAGGTTGATAATTTGCTTTCCCTGCTTGTTCAACTCGTCAATCTCACGAAGCTTTTGAGAAAAATAATATTCCCCAATTCCTTCTAGCCTTTTTGATACACTAATTGCCATATCTATCCTTTTACAATTTTTCCTGATTGATAAATCCCAAATACTTTAACGCTATTGGTCAAACTTTCAATAGCACTCATTACCTGATCCAATTGGGCACGTTGTTCAAATTCCAAATCGGCATAAAAGCCGTATTTAAAATTGCTACCTGGAATGGGCATGCTCTGTAATTTGCTTAGGTTAATACCGGCATCTGCAATAACGGTAAGCACTTTGGCTAGTATCCCCTTGCTATGATTGGTTTGAAAATAAATGGAAGACTTATTAGCAGCTGGAATGTCAATGGCTTCTTTTTCTCTTTGTAATACCAAGAAACGCGTGAAATTATTTTTCATGGTTTGGATACTTGGAGCCAATACCTCTAGATCAAACAACTCTGAGGCCAGCTTACTGGCAATAGCAGCTGCGTGTTTGCTTCTATGTTGGTGTACCATTTTGGCACTAAGTGCAGTGTCCTCTGTTTCAACCAGTTTCCAATTGTATTGTTCCAAATATTCCAAACACTGCAAAATGGCCATGGGGTGACTATGCACTTCTTTAATATCTTCCAGCATTACGCCCGGATTCACCAATAAATTTTGGCTAATGCTCAAATACACTTCTGCAACTACTTTGAGTTTGCTTTTTTGCAACAGATTATAATTGGGAAGTATACTACCTGCAATGCTGTTTTCAATGGCCATGATGGCACCACTAGAAGCATTTTTATCAGAAGCTATTCTAATCAGGTCTCTAAATGTGGCACAGGGAATTACTTCTACAGACTTTCCATAGATATTTCTGGCAGCCACTTGGTGAAAGCTACCCTCATATCCTTGAATGGCGATTCCCTTAACACATTCAAATACTGGTTTTTCCAAAATCCCCTTTTTCTGTTTGTCCATGTTCCTTTGTTTCTATCCCACTTGTCCGGGCAAAAAAAAACCCGGCTATTTGCCGGGATATGATGTTCAAGTTTATAATTAAGCTTTAGCAAACACTACCCGGCTACTTGTTTTAAAGTAGAAATAAAAGAAAAAATAAAATCGGGTGTTGTTCAACAATGTTTGCATGATGGACCAAATATAATCAAACAATTTATTCCGGCCAACCATTTTGCCAAAAAATTTAGCTAACAAACATTCGCTTGTTACTTGGGGGATGCACAAAAAAAAGGGTCCCTCCGTGGAAACGGAGCGACCTCTAACGATTGCTTGCCATATGAAAAATCGGTATTAAGCTAATTCGAACCGGCAAGCTGAGTCACACATGTTCATCAGCACTTAGCTTATAGATAAATTACTTCTTAGTAGAATCAACTTTAACAGTAGAATCAACTGTAACAACAGTAGAATCAACTTTAACTACAGTAGAATCAACTGTAACTGCAGTAGAATCAGCCTTAACTTCTTTGTTTTCTCCACCGCAAGCTGCGAAAGCACCTAGTGCAAGAACGAATAATACTTTTTTCATTTGTTTGTGTTTTTTGTTTGAGTGAATTTATTATTAATACCAGAAGGATATAAAAGGTAACCTCCTAAATGAAAAATATTTAAAAAATAATTTTTAGACCCTTTTTGGGTTACTTTTATCCACTTACTAGTATTAAAAGCAGCATCGTGAAAGCTGAACAGAACGAACAAGCATTACTGAAAGGACTGGCCAACAATGACTCTAAAGCCATCGAAACCATTTATAAAGACAATTTTAATATGGTTCAGGCTTTTGTGTTGAATAACAATGGCAGCTATGACGACGCAAGGGATATTTTCCAGGAAGCAATGATTGCACTGTATGAAAAAGCACAAAGCGAATCATTTGTCTTAACCTGTCAAATAAAAACCTATGTATATTCCATATGCAGGAGACTGTGGCTTAAAAAACTACAGCAAATGGGAAGATTCTCCAATCAGATTGATAATCTGGACGAGACGGTCCCTGTTGAAGAAGATCTTGAGATTCACGAAAAACGCAACGCCGAGTTTGCGATAATGGACCGGGCCATGAAAAGCCTGGGTGAACCTTGCAAGAGTTTGTTAGAGGGTTACTATGTAAAGAAAATGGGCATGCAGGAACTGGCGGAAGAATTTGGTTATACCAATGCCGACAACGCCAAGAACCAGAAGTACAAATGCCTGATGAGATTGAAGAAATTGTTTTTTTCGCAATATAATATCGGAGAATAAGTACCATGGATGACATTCAATTACTA
>JBEAPC010000079.1:0-10295 GCA_041164585.1 Bacteroidota bacterium | reverse complement strand
GCCTCAGAATCAAAACTCAGTTTGGAGAGGTTGGCAAGATTGTCTACTAATTCATTGGTAATTTCCATCAGAACAAAAATAATTGAAACCCTCGCAAATCAAGGGAGTTATTGTTGAAAGGTAATTTTATCAAAATAATGGTTAAAATAAAGGATATGCAATTTGAAAGCCTGAAATCTTTGGATTTGGCAAAACTACTAGAAGGACTTGTTTAGCGTTTATTGTGATATTTTCTTCAGGTTATCAACATTTTTTCCTGATTATATGTAAAATTTACATTTATTAAAAAAATTAACATTAGAAAAAAGAAATCTATATATAATATTATTAAATTGTAACTACAAAATCCCCCCGATTATGTTAGTGTATGTACTACTTGCAATTTACCTAGTTTGCCTTTATGTGGCTTACAAAGGTGCTGCAACTTCGGAAAACTGAAATCTGAAAAGATTCAGCAGAGTAAGAAATTGCTAAAAACCTCAGTAAATCCCAATACTGAGGTTTTTTTGTGTCAAATATTTTCCATTATCTTCGGGTAATTAGTTGCATAACTAACTAATTTTGACGATCCTTAAATTGCTAATATGAAACGTTCAATCAAAAAAGTTGCCGTATTGGGTAGCGGGGTTATGGGATCCCGCATTGCTTGTCATTTTGCGGGTATTGGTCTACAGGTCTTATTACTAGACATGATTCCAAAAGGAGCAGAAGAAAGTACTAAACCTGCAGAAAGGAATAAATTGGTTAATGATGCATTAACTGCAGCTATTAAGAGCAATCCCTCTCCAGTTTATAATAAAGAAGTAGTTAAGAAAATCCGTACAGGCAATTTCACAGACAATATGAAAGATATTGCTACGGTGGATTGGATCATTGAAGTAGTAGTAGAAAGACTAGATATTAAACAATTGATCTATACCCAAGTGGAGCAATTTAGAAAACCAGGCACACTGGTTAGTTCCAATACTTCTGGTATTCCCATTCACTTAATGGCTGAAGGAAGATCAGAAGATTTTAAAAAGCATTTTTGTGGAACGCACTTCTTTAATCCTCCAAGGTATTTGCGCTTATTAGAAATTATTCCTACACCTTATACTGATCCTGAAATAGTGGATTTCTTAATGGAGTATGGCGATTTGTTTTTGGGTAAGACCACGGTGCTTTGTAAGGATACACCTGCATTTATTGCCAACAGGGTTGGGGTATTTAGCATCATGAGTATTTTCCATATCATGAACAAATTGGGTCTAAGCATTGATGAAGTTGATGCACTTACAGGACCCATTATTGGTAGACCCAAATCAGCCACTTTTAGAACAGCAGATGTAGTAGGTATTGATACTTTGGTTAAAGTAGCCAAAGGCGTAGCCGATAATTGCCCAACAGATGAAGCAAAAGCCATTTTTCAAATCCCAGAATGGTTAGATAAAGTAGTAGCCAATAATTGGCTGGGCGATAAAACCGGTCAAGGATTTTTCAAGAAGACCAAGTCTGAAGCAGGAAAAGAAATTTTGACCTTGAACCTTACTACTATGGAATATGGTCCAAGGAACAAACCCAAATTTGCTAGCATTGAAGCTGCTAAACCCATTGAAGACCTGAAACAGCGCATCAAAATGTTGAGTGCTGCTCCTGATAAAGCAGGAGAATTTTACAGGGCATTCCATTTTTCTTTGTTCTCTTATATATCACACCGGATTCCCGAAATCAGTGATGAGACTTATAGACTAGACGATGCCATGAAAGCTGGTTTTGGATGGGAAATAGGCGCATTTGAAAGCTGGGATACTGTTGGTGTTGCAAAGACCGTAGCTGCCATGAAAACAGCTGGATATGCCGTTGCTCCATGGGTAGAAGAAATGCTAGCCACGGGTGCTCAAACCTTCTTTAAAGTAGCAGACGGAAAAAGAATGTATTTCGATGTAGCCAGCAAGTCCTATTTGGCCATGCCTGGCGGAGACGCATTCTTGATATTGAACAACCATTCAGACAAGTTGGTTTGGAAAAACTCTGCTTGCAAAATGTATGATATTGGAGATGGTGTAGCTGGTTTTGAATGGAGCACCAAAATGAATAGTATTGGTGGTGAAGTATTGGAGGGTTTGAATAAAGCCATCGGCATTGCCGAAGAAAAATTCAAGGGATTGGTCATTGCTAACGAGGGGGCCAATTTTAGTGCTGGCGCCAATGTGGGCATGATCTTTATGTTGGCCATTGAACAGGAATATGATGAACTGGATATGGCTATTAGAATGTTCCAGAATAGCATGATGCGTTTGCGTTATTCAAGTATTCCAGTTGTTACTGCCCCACATGGTTTAACCCTAGGTGGTGGTTGTGAAATGAACTTACACGCAGACAAGGTTTGTGCCGCTGCGGAAACCTATATTGGATTGGTAGAATTGGGTGTAGGTCTAATACCCGGAGGCGGTGGAACCAAGGAATTTGCTATGCGCGCGGGCGATGAATTACACGAGGACGAACCAGAAACTGTTACCCTAAAAAATAGGTTCTTTTCAATTGCTACTGCAAAAGTGGCCACTTCTGCCAAAGAAGGATTTGACATGGGCATTTTAAGAAAAGGGCAGGATGAACTAGTCATGAATATTGGCCGAAGAATTGCGGAAGCCAAAAAATCGGTGATTGAAATTTATGACCAGGGTTATACCATGCCTACCCAAAGAACAGATGTAAAAGTAATGGGTAAAGCGGGTCTAGGCGCCATGCTTGCTGGGATCAATGGTATGTGGCGTGGCGGTTATGCAACGGACCATGACGCATTGGTGGCACGCAAATTGGCTTATGTATTATGCGGTGGAGATTTGAGTGAGCAAAGCTTGGTTTCTGAGCAGTACCTACTTGATCTTGAAAGAGAAGCGTTCTTGAGCTTGTGCGGAGAGAAAAAGTCATTGGAAAGGATTCAGGCGGTGTTGAAAACTGGAAGACCCATTAGGAATTAGTGAAGAGGGAAAGAAAGTGAAGAGTGAAGAGTGAAGAGATAAGAGTGAAGAGATAAGAGTGAAAAATGGACAAAATAGGTTAAAGCCGGATTAATTCCGGCTTTTTTGTGCCATCTGCTGTGCAAAATTGTTTCGTTTCGTAAATTATTTACAAAACGAAACAGATTTTTTAGACTAGACTATTTGATAAACAAACTATTGTATTAGTTTTAAAAACCCCCTCTTAGTAAATTTCTATCAATCCCTAATTGAAATAAATGTTACATGGAGCAGTCATATCGTGAGGCAACCAATACTAGTGAAAAGAGGTTTGAACAAAAGTTAGGCTACTCCATTGACAAATGGAATATGAGGGTAGCTGCCACTACTTCTATCATTGCTCTTTTTGCTGCTTTTGCTGGTTTACTTTCTACCAGAGAATCTAATCTTGCACTTATTAACCAAATAAAAGCAGCCAACAGATGGTCTTATTTTGAAGCAAAAACCATCAAAAGAGACTTAAAAATGATGGACTCTACCAATGGTTACAGCCGTATTGAGGTGGAAAAAATAAAAAAAGATTTACCCGCTATTAAACAGAGTGCTGAATTTCATGAACAAGAAGCCGCTACCCATTTATCAAAATTAGCAAGATTAGCAGCCGCAGTAACACTATTTCAAATAGGCATAGCAGCCTCCGCAATTGCTATTTTAACCAAGAATAAAATTCTTTGGTATAGTAGTGCCTTGATTACTATTATTGGTATTACTTTTTTATTATCGGGGATTTTCAATATTTAAAACTGTACTATTGAATACTAACTTATTAAAAAAGACAAATCAAGCCGTCTAGATAAAATAACATTGAACTTGCTTGTATCGGCTTTTTTGTGCTCAAGACTGGCCAATTTGTTTCATTTTGTAAATAAATAATTATATTGAAAAATCTTTAGTTCATAGATAACCTGTTTCAGAATCACTAATTGATACATTTAAATTTCTAGATTTTCTAGACATAATCCCCTACTATGCCAGAAACCTTTCTCTATAATATTAACGCGGAGTATATTGTTCTTTTTTTAATGTTTGGCATGTTTGCCTTGTTTGCTTTGGGCAGAAGATTGCATATGCATCAAAAAGACAAAATTCAAGACCTTGGCCCCTTGTCAAACTTTCTATTTGCCCTTTTGGGTTTAATGATGGCATTTACTTTTGGCATGTCAGCCTCAAGATTTGAAACCAGAAACGCTATTGTCATTGCTGGTACAAATCATATAAGAGATGCCATTATGCGGGTTGATTTATACCAGGATACCGCTATTAGAAAAGCATTTAAAGCGGACTTTCAAGCATATGTGCAAGCAAGAATTGATTGGTCTTTATCTAAACGAGACTTAAAATTAGCAGAAGAGGCCCAAAAAAGAACAAAAATAGTAGCGGATAGACTTTTAAACCGTGCTGCAGTTTTAGCAAGGGATCCTGCCAATTTGGTAGCCAGTCAGCAAATGATTCCCCCGCTTCATGCCATGATTGAAATTGTAACACTTAGAGAAGGTGCAACCAAAGCAATTGTTCCTGAACCCATTATCTATTTATTATTTCTCATGGCTTGGATATCAAGTTTCATGGCGGGCTATGCAACAAATATTCAAAAGAAATTTAACTACCTAGCTGTTTCGGGCTATACAATCCTTGTTGGGCTTGTTATCTATATCATTTTAGACTTAGACCGCCCAAGAAGGGGATTGATCAGTAATAATTTTGTGAACCAATTTATAGTAGACCTTTTAGAATTATTTAAATAAAACCAAATGCCAGAAACTTTTTTATACAATATCAATGCCGAATACATTGTCTTAGTGCTGATGCTTTGCATGTTTGGACTTTTTTACTTGGGCAGACAGTTACACAAACACAATAAGTCTGAAATCCAAGACATGGGACCGCTTACTAGTTTTCTATTTGCATTGCTAGGCTTAATGCTAGCTTTCACATTTGGCATGTCGGGTTCAAGATTTGATACCAGAAGAGGACTAGTAGTTCAAGCAGCCAATAATATGCATGCAGCAATTCTTAGAGCAGAATTATACAAAGGCGATTCCGTTAGAGTAGCATTCAAAGCAGACCTAAAAGACTATGTACAAGCCAGAATCAACTGGTTTGATGCAAAAAGAAGTCCAACACAAGTTCTTGAAGCCACAAAAGAAACAAAGCGTCTTGGAGACAAATTATGGCATAGGGCTGCCGTATTAGCTAGAGACCCCGCAAATATGGTTGCTTCTCAACAAATGATTCCTGCCCTTAACGCAATGATAGATGTGGCAATTAGCAGAGAAGCCGCCACCAAGGCCATTGTTCCAGAACCGGTACTTTACCTTTTGTTTATCATGACCCTAGTTACAAGTCTTATGGCGGGTTATGCTACATCCATTCAAAAAAAGTTCAATTATGTAGCAGTAATAGGATTTATAGTATTAGTTGGGTGTGTTATTCTAATTATACTTGACTTAGATAGACCAAGAAGAGGACTTATTACCAATGTTGCTGTGAACCAATTTATTAGAAACCTTTTAGAACTATTCTAACCCATTTTATCCATTGTCAAAAAATAATTTATGCCAGAAACCTTTTTGTATAATATCAATGCCGAGTACATTGTATTAGCCCTGATGCTGGGAATGTTTGGTTTGTTTTATTTAGGGCGTCAATTACACAAACACAGTAAGTCAGAAATCCAGGATATGGGACCACTTACTAGTTTCTTATTTGCCTTATTGGGTTTAATGCTTGCGTTTACTTTTGGTATGTCAGGTTCCAGATTTGATACCCGAAGAGGGCTGGTTGTTCAGGCCGCCAATAATATGCATACTGCTATACTTAGAGCAGAATTATACAAAGATGATTCAGTAAGAGCAGCTTTTAAAGCAGATTTAAAAGATTATGTTCAAGCTAGAATTAATTGGTTTGACGCTAAAAGAAATGCACAAGAAGTTAATAAAGCAATTTTTGAGACAAAAAGAATTGGTGACAAACTTTGGAAACGGGCTGCAATTTTGGCAAGAGACCCAGAAAATATGGTTGCTACGCAACAAATGATTCCTGCACTCAATGCAATGATAGATGTTGCAGTTAGTAGAGAGGCAGCCACCAAAGCCATTGTACCTGAACCAATTTTGTATCTTTTATTTATTATGACGCTGGTTACCAGTTTGATGGCAGGTTATGCTACTACCATACAGAAAAAGTTTAATTATATAGCTGTTGCTGGATTTATCATATTGGTAGGTTCTGTAATCTTTATTATTCTAGATTTAGATAGACCAAGAAGAGGTCTAATTACCAATACAGCTGTCAATCAATTTATCAGAGATTTATTAAAACTCTTTTAATTAATAAAAAAATAAATGCCCCGGCCAAAGCGCTGGGGCATTTAAAATATAGTTAAGACCATCTCCACTTTTATCTCTTCACTTTCTTCTTCCTCCTCTCTTCGCTCATCATTCTTCATTCTTCACTCTTCACTCTTCACTCTTCACTCTTCACTTTCTTCCTATTCAATCTGGTAGATGGCCCAGTTCTTGGTTTGAAACATGAGCAGGGTTTTAAGATTTTTTTGGACAATCATTTGCTGCAAATTGTAGGCATTCAATACCGTTTGGTTATGAGTCAGGTTTTCACGCTTGGCAATAAGCATGTATTTAACCGCAACGGTTGGGTTTTCTACAATAGTTACAAATGATTTCTGATGCGGAAGAATCAACCCATTTAGGTTTCCTATATGCACCACAACACCATAGGCAGATGCGTCATCTACCAGCATTTTGCTTTTGTCAGATACAATGCTGGCTATATAATTGGCTACTTGTTCTGATTCACTCAAAACCCTTGGGCCCTTCCAGTTGTCATAGATGCCCTTCATTTCCAATTCAAACTGGTACTCTTCATCATTATCTGTATGGATAAAGAAATAGAATCCCATACCAATGGTCAGTAGCGTGGAAACTGCAAAAATCCAAGAAGAGGTTCTTAGGCTATACTTAGAGGTTCCATAGTAACAAATAGTCACAAGTCCTACGGGAATAAAGAGCAGATAGTAACCCAAGGTAAGGGTGTACTTATAATCTAACAACATCAAGGAATAGTAGAACAACATGGCCAAGATGGTGAACAACTCATATAGTTTGCCTCTAAACAAGATCAATGCCGCCACAAAGATGGGTGTCAGGAATAGAATAAAACCCTGAATCACTATTTGAGACTGATATATAAAATTATTCCTAGTAACAGAAGTAATTACATTGCTTACTGTTCTGTTACCCGTGATCCTCCAGTTGGCGTACTGGCTATCTAAGAAGTAAGTAGGAGATCCCGCGTACTGGGCATTCAGTCCTCGGAATAAGACCACCGCCATCAGTGGCAATAAGAACAATACCAAGTAGATAGAAGCCGTTCTATTAGCCAGCTTACGCCTTTGTGAACGATTGTTTAATGCTTCAAAATATTGGAATAGCGGAGAGTCGTCTTTGTTAATTTTAATTCCGTCTAAGGAGATTAAAAAGATAAAAGGAAAGAAGGCTAAGACCAACCAGATAAACTCATAGTTGGTGAAAATAAAACAGGCAATAAAAATGCTGGCTAGTGATAAGTGATAGGTTACTGGCTGTTTGTAATACCTGAATAAAGACCTAAAAATCAAGTAAGCCACCAAGGCCACAATGGCATTTCTTCTTCCCGTTACCGCCGCAAATACAAACATGGGATGCAGGGTAAACAATAATAGAATCAGTGGCGTATATAGTTTCCAGGAAAACTCTGATTTTTTAAATTCTTCCAAGAGTTGATAAAACAATCCGCAGATCATCACAATACTGGCAGCCACTGGCGCGTATAAATAACCCAAGGGAACAAAGGCCAAACCTGACAAAAACACCAAGGAAGGGAAGGTAAAACCTAATGTAAGGATGGTGTTCTCATTGGTATTGAACAATAACATCAGTTTTTCAGAATAGAACAAACCTGATGAGTGTTCAAAGCCATTTCTTCTCAACAACCACGATACAATCACGTAGAAGAAGATCAGAAAAATGGTTAATATTTTATTCAGGTTCTTTGGCATGTTTACTAGTGTGCTGCAGCAGGTTCAGCAGCGTGTGCCGCATTGGCACTACTACTTACCTTGGTTAATCCATGGTTGGTTTTTTCCCAATAAAAAGGTTTATAAATCAATTGCCATAATCCCTTATAGGCAGCAATACTGTGCATGATCCAATACAAAGGATTTAGCCCAGCAAACAAGATCAACTCATAATACCTTCTTTTGAATACACTCAGCATGTTTACATAAATCATCAAGGTATTACCCGCCACCAAGTTAAATGTGGCAATATACAATACCCAATCTGGGAACAAAGCGGTTACAAAAGTCAGTTTTACAATGGCATAGACCAATAGAAAACTCAATAATACCGGATACAACAAAAAGGTAATAGATGTACCGGCAATAAAGAAGTTGAACCCAAGGAAACCCCTCCAGCCAATCCTTCTAATCAAACGTGCGGGGTTACGCATATGCACCAAGGTAGTTTGCATATAACCTTTGATCCATCTAGAACGTTGTCTAATCCAGTTAAAAGGTTCGTTATTGGCTTCTTCTAAGGTGGTACTATTTACTACCCCTACTTTAAATCCTTTTTCAAATACACGCACACCCAGATCCGCGTCTTCTGTTACGTTAAAGGGATCCCATCCACCCAATTCCATGAGTTTGTCAAACTTAAAGTGGTTACTAGTGCCTCCTAATGGAATAGGAATATCCAAAGACATGAGACCTGGTAACATATAATCAAACCAATAAGTATATTCCAAGGTAAACATGCGGGTAAGCATGTTCTCATTCTTATTAAAATAGTTTAAGGCTCCCTGCAATACCACAAACTCATCCGGTAATTTACGGAAGAGCACCACACATTTTTTTAATTGGTCAGAATCCGGAACGTCTTCCGCATCATAGATGGCCAAGTATTCACCCTTACAAAAGAAGAGCCCATAGTTACAAGCTTTGGGTTTGGTTTTAGGCATATGAAAGGGTACCACAATGGTTTCAAAGTTGGCCGGAAAGTCCAAGTTTCTTACCGCGTTCAAAGTCTTATCATCGTCTTCCTCAATCAAGAGTTTTACGTCTAGTTTACCCCTTGGATAATCCAAACTTCTCAGGTTCCAGATAAGCTTACGAATCAGTTTATCTTCTTTATACACCGGTAATAAAATGGTGTAAACGGGTAAGGTATTTTCAGGAAGCGCTTTTACTTCTTCTTTGTTTACCATTTCATTCATCTCTGCCATGGAACCCTTTAAAGAGAGATAGAGTTTGAACAGGATGGTAAAGAAAAATGCCACGCTAAACAACACATTCGAGACCATTGCTACTTTTAAGAAATTCACAAAAAGTAGGATCACAAACACAGCAATGGCACCAAAAATAAAAATCAATTGGGGATCTGTAAAAGTTACAAGACCTGACTGTTCCGGGTCTTTGCGCATGAGCGAGAATACGGATTCTTTTACATAGTATTCACCTCGCTTAATGTGAACCAGCCAGGTAATATCAAGGTCAGATGCCGCTACAAAAGTAATGGGCATCTGAAAGCGGACTGTTAATAGGGTTTTTAATTTCTCATCCTGAGGATCGGCAGCAGCCACCAATAAATGTCCGTCTTCTAATTTGCGCAAAGGCGCATAGAGCAAGGCATTCAACTCTAATAAGTCACACTGCTCAATATAGGACTCGTCCATTTCCTCTTCCCTAACCGCAACCAATTCAAACCCCTCCTCTTCTAAAAAGGAAACATATTTTTTACGGGTCAGGAATCCAAAGTTCAGTGCCGTCTTAATATAACAATAGCCGAATTCAGTTGAAATGACTTCAATCTCCCTAAGCTTGTTTTTTTCAAACAAACCAACTGAAACCATGTTTTCTAATACTGATACTGGCATATTGGGTATTGACCGCTTTACAGCCCTGCATACAACAGGGATTTAACCTTAAAAATTCCATTGCCGATAGTTGAAACCGGCAATGGAACAATCTTATTATACAATCTCCTGAGACTTCTTAACACGCTTACGTACAAAGAAGAAGCTAAATACAATCAGCAACAGGAAGATGATTAAAATAAAGTATTTGTATTTCTCCCAAAGTTCTAACAAGGTATTCTTGTCTCCTTTATAGGTAACTAGTTTCTCGTCTTCTCTTAACTTGAAGAAGAAGCTACTCTTACCATCACTGGTAGTAATACACACATTACTCTGAATGGCTGATGCCTGACCGCCAAAGCTTTTGATTACACTTTGGAAGGC
>JBEAPC010000078.1:0-5581 GCA_041164585.1 Bacteroidota bacterium | reverse complement strand
TAGTAGCATTAAATAATGGGAACAGTTGGTGCGATACTTATTTTTCAATTGGGGGTGGATTTATTGTACAAGAAAATTCAGATAATAGAAAGAAGCAAAACATTGACCTGCCATTTCCCATTAATACAGCAGATGATTTATTACACTGGTGTATGCAGGGATTGAGCATTAGTGATGTAGTATTAGAAAACGAATCGGCTTGGAGACCAGAAGATCAAACCAGGGCATCCGTTTTGAAGATTTGGAAAACCATGCAGGAATGCATTTTCAGGGGTTGCCATGCTGAGGGAGAATTGCCGGGTGGGCTGATGGTGAGAAGACGTGCAGCAGCTTTGAACAAAAAATTGATGCAGGACAAAACCTATGATAACTTTGAGCATTGGTTGGCATGCATTCAAAATGGGGGACATGATTTTAGCTATATCCTGGATTGGGTGAGTTGTTTTGCACTAGCCGTAAATGAGGAAAACGCCTCTTTTGGAAGGGTAGTAACCGCGCCAACCAATGGTGCTGCAGGTGTGATTCCTGCCGTTTTATTATACTTTATTGCTTTTTGCAAAGGCAATGATGAAGAGAAAATTATCCGATTCTTGTTAACCGCATCTGAAGTTGGAAGCATCTTCAAAAAAGGTGCTACCATTTCTGCGGCCATGGGTGGATGTCAGGCAGAAATTGGGGTATCCTCTGCCATGGCCGCAGCTGCTTTGACAGAATCCATGGGTGGCACACAAAGACAGGCATTGATGGCTGCTGAAATTGCTATGGAACATCACCTAGGTCTGACTTGCGATCCAATTGGGGGATTGGTGCAAGTGCCCTGCATAGAACGCAATACCATGGGTGCCATCAAAGCCATTACGGCTTCTCAATTAGCCCTACAAAGTTCACCTGATTTTGCCAAAGTAAGTCTTGACAAAGTGATCAAAACCATGTGGGACACGGCTTTAGACATGAATAGTAAGTACAAAGAAACAGCCGATGGCGGTTTGGCCATCAATATTCCGCTAAGCTTACCTGAGTGTTAATTCAATAATGGATTTGTTTCAATTTCTGTGATGGCTATTTTGCTATAGTCCCGGATTTCATTGTACAAAGTGCCTCTTTCTACGGGTTGTCTGTTCACTTGTTTAATTAAAGTTACAAGGTCTGCCGTACTCATGGAAGGGCTTTGTTCTTCTGATCCTGCCATTGAATAAATCTTGGTGGTATCGTCAATGGTTCCGTCAATATCGTTCACACCAAAATTCAGGGTTAACTGTGCATTTTGTCTGCCTAACATGGGCCAATAGGCTTTCACATGCGGAAAATTGTCTAGGTACAATCTAGATACTGCATACATTTTTAAATCCTCAATCACAGAAGACTCTGGTACATGACTCATGTCATTGTCCTTGTTACGGAATTTCAGCGGAATAAAGGTATTAAAGCCACCTGTTTTATCTTGTAATTGACGTAGTCTTTCCATATGATCAATCCTATGCCAGTATTGCTCTACATGACCATATAAAAGGGTTGCATTGCTATGCATGCCTAATTCATGGGCCGCTTGGTGAATGGCCAACCATCCGTCTGCATCAACCTTATCTTCACAGATTTGAGTACGGATTTCTGGATGAAAAATTTCAGCCCCACCACCTGGCAAACTGTCTAATCCTGCTTCATGAGCCAAGCGCATACCTTCAGCAGTGCTCAATTTGGCTTTGCGGAACATATAATCCAGTTCAACCGGTGTAAATGCTTTAATATGTAATTCAGGTCTATGGGCTTTAATGCTTTTCAAAAGGGTTACAAAAAATTCCATATCCATTTTAGGATGTACGCCACCTACAATATGAACTTCTGTAACAGGTTTGCCATCATAGCTTTTGACAATATGCATCATTTGGTCAATGCTTAATTCCCAACCATCTTCTCTATGGGCATAGAGTTTGGAATAGGCGCAGAATTTGCAACTAAACACACAAACATTGGTAGGTTCAATATGAAAGTTTCTATTAAAATAAGTTTTGTCTCCGTGTTTATCTTCTCTAACCCAATTGGCCAAAGCGCCTAAATAGGAGAGTGAGCCCTGCTCAAATAATAAGACACCGTCTTCAAAAGAGATACGCTCTTTGTTTAGGATTTTTTCTCCAATTTTTTTCAAATCAGCATTTTTCTCCAATGCTACCAGTCTTGAGATCCCTGTTTCTTTCATGTAACGGAAATTTCAGCAAAATTAAACCAATTTCATTGCCATCGAATGATATTTGTCAATTGTTATCTTAAATCGAAACAAAAAACCCAGTGAGACTCACTGGGTTTTGCTATGAAAAATTAGTTTGATTAGGACATCAAAATGCCCGCAATACTGGCCGAAAGATAAGAAGCCAATGTGCCACATAATAAGGCTTTTAAACCCAATTTGGCTAAGTCAGCCCTTCTGGTGGGAGCCAACTCTCCAATACCACCAATTTGCATACCAACACTACTAAAATTGGCAAATCCGCAAATGGCAATACTAACAATCAACAATCCCTTTTCAGAAACTATGGGAACTGCCTTGGTTGTTAAGTTATTAAAAGCCACAAATTCGTTGATGGTGATTTTTTGACCAAGTAAGGTGGCCGCATTGGCAACGTCAACTGAAGGAACACCCATGGCCCAAGTCATAGGATAGAAAATTTTACTAAAGATCAAATCAAGGGTTAGACCAGGAACAATTTTACCAAATCCCCAGTTAATAAAAGCAATCAAAGCAATAAACCCAATCAACATGGCAATCACGTTCACGGAGATTTTCATACCATCGCTGGCGCCATGAGAAATGGCATCAATGATATTGCTATATGGGCTTTTAACTTCTAGTTTCACCTTACCCATGGTTTGGGATTCTTCTGTTTCTGGAAATACAATTTTAGAAATCACCAATGCACCTGGAGCTGCCATAAGAGAAGCTGTTAAAAGGTATTCTGCTTTGGCACCCATATTGGCGTATACAATTAGAATACCACCTGCAATACATGCAAGGCTACCACTCATACTAGCCAATAATTCACTCTTGGTCATACTGCTCAAATAAGGTCTAATCATTACCTGTGCTTCTACTTGCCCAACAAAGGCACTAGCCACATTACTCAAAGCTTCTGCACCACTAACACGCATGATAAAATTCATGGCTTTTGCAATCAGAGATACAATTACTTGCATAACACCAAAATGGTAAAGAATAGCCACAAGTACACAAACTAAGATGATGGTTGCTGTAACACTAAATGCAAATACAAAACCACCTTGTGCAAAATTTTGAACATTGGTAGGAGCAGGGCCAGCAACCATTATTCCACCGTATACAAAAGACACCCCTTGTCTGGCAAACTGTTCAATCTTTTCCATACCGTGCCCCAATTTCTGGAAGAACCAGGTTACTGGAGGCACTTTTAATACCAAAACTGCAATTGCAACTTGTAGCATCATACCACTAATTACCAATCTATAATTAATGCGCTTCTTATTATTTGAAAACAAAAATGCAATGGCCAGAATCAAAATAATGCCCAATATTCCATGAAAGCGTTCCATAAACTAGTAGTTGGCTGGTTGAATAAGACGGGAAGATAATAAAATAATAATCACGAATGCCCAATAACAAAAGAGACCCCAATTGGGGCCTCTTTTATATAGATTTTTCAAGATTACAAATGAGCTTGAATCTTCTTGTCTAAAACACTTTTGGGTACTGCGCCAATTTGTTTGTCAACAATTTGACCTCCTTTGATAAAGAGAATAGCAGGAATAGATGTAATACCATAATTAACACTTAGGTTAGGATTATGATCAACATTTACTTTACCTACATTGATTTTGCCATCGTATTCTTTGGACAATTCTTCAATAACGGGTCCAATGGCACGGCAAGGTCCACACCATTCCGCCCAAAAATCCACTACTGTTAATTTATCGCTGTCGAGCACGGTGCTCTGGAAATTTGCGTCTGTTAATTCTAAAGCCATGTTATTATTTTTATGTTGATGATAATGATGAATATCAAATATAAATCCAAAGCTCAGTTTCTGCTGATTTGACTTTTCCACCTATGTGATTAATGACTTTGCATCAGAAAACCTGACACGCGGTCAGTTTATGCACTGACAACACCCACATTTACTTCAAAATCGGGGTTGTTCAACAGAAATCCGGCCATATCCTCATTCATTAAAAAGCTCTTGTCTAAACTATATAAGCTCACTTTTAGGTTCTCTTTTGGTTCAAACATGTTGAATCTCAAGGAAGTCTTGCCGGGATTCTGTTTAATATTACTGTCTACAAAATCAACCAATTCTGCCGTAACGGCTGCTGGATGCATGCTGATTTCTATACTTCTTGTCAAGGTTTGTTTCACCGTTTCAAGTAAAGACATGCTATTGATCTTAAAATCAAATTCATCGGGTCTACCATATTTGGGTCTGAAAAATCCAGTACACATGATATTGGTACCCTTTTCTAAATAGTTCTGAAAACGAATATAGTCTTCACTCCACAAAAGAAACTCCGTTTTTCCACTTAGGTCTTCCATGGCAAAGGAGCCAAAATTTTTACCCGTTTTAGTAACCCTATGTTGTACGTCAATGATTAAACCAGCAACGCGCAATACTTTTCCGGGATTGGGTTGTAAGTGTAGGGTTTCTTTAATTTCATTAAAGTCACTGATTTTAGAAATGCCATAGTACTTGAGTTCAAATTTAAAATGGTCCAATGGGTGACCACTCATGTACATACCGGTTACTTCTTTTTCATGATCCAATAATTCTGTAAGCGTCCAAGGTTCACAAACGCCTATCTTGGGTTGAGGTACTTCCATAGCAGCAGAAAGATTCCCAAACAAGGTATTGGTTGTTCCAATAGCATGTGCTTGTTTGGCCTGACCATAACTCACAATTTTTTCTAAACCACTTTGTTTTTCACCATCTGGAACATGAAAATATTGGGCTCTATGATAGGCAGTGAAACAATCAAAAGCACCGGAATAAGCCAAGCATTCCAATGATTTTTTGTTAACGCTTTTTTGTAGTACTCGTGCTATAAAATCAAACATGTCTGGATAGTGGCCATTCTTTTCTCTTTCTGCAATAATATTTTCAACAGCCGCTTCTCCCACGCCTTTAATGCCACCCATGCCAAAACGGATTTCACCTTTTTTGTTCACAGCAAATCCTTTGAGGGATTCATTGATATCTGGCCCCAATACTTTTATGCCCATGCGTTTACATTCTTCCATGAAGAAGGTAATCTTTTCAATACCACCTGCGTGATTCAACACAGCAGACATGTATTCTCCAGGATAATGGGCTTTTAAATAGGCTGTTTGATAAGCCACAAAAGCATAACAGGTACTATGTGATTTGTTGAATGCATATTGGGCAAATGCTTCCCAGTCTGTCCAGATTTTTTCTAGAGTTTCTGCAGCATGCCCCTTGGTAGTGGCGCCTTCTACAAATTTCCCCTTCATCTTGTCTAGGGTCTTTCTATCTTTTTTACCCATCGCTTTGCGCAACACATCTGCGTCACCCTTACTAAAGCCTCCAATTTTTTGAGACAGCAACAT
>JBEAPC010000077.1:0-5316 GCA_041164585.1 Bacteroidota bacterium | reverse complement strand
GCCGCACCTACAAAAAACCAAGATTGATTTTTATTGTACTTCAGAAGTAACGGGTATTCCTATTGTTTGTTTAACGGAACTGATTCAGGAAGGGATGGATCTGTTTTACTTACGCGATGGGATTAAGACACCCATCCACCGCATTTATAACCGCATCATTTTTGATGACCTGCAACAACAGAGCCCTGAGATTCAAGCAAAGGGTAAACTGTTATTAGACCCATTGAATGTAGAGTGGGTGCCTCACCCCAATTGGTTTTATAGAATTAGCAAACATACCCTTCCTTTTATTCAGCACGCATATGTGCCTAGTACCCGATTCTTGAATGAAATCAAAGAACTACCTACCGATCTAGAGAACTATGTTTTAAAACCACTGTTCTCTTTTGCGGGTCAGGGTGTGGTCATTGATATTCAAGCATCAGATTTGGCTGCTATCAAAGATCCAGAGAATTGGATCTTACAACGCAAGGTTAAATACGCCGATGTGATTGAAACCCCAGATGGTGGCGCCAAGGCAGAGATCCGAATTTTCTACTTTTGGAAAGACGGTGAAGCAAGACCTATTGCTACCAATAATTTGGCGCGTTTGAGCAAGGGTAAAATGATTGGGGTACGTTATAACAAAGACAAGGAATGGGTGGGCGGTTCGTTGGCTTATTTTGAACAGTAGAACAATTTATTGCTAGATCATTATTTTCAATCAGTCTATAGCTGATAGACTAATGAATTTGACCCATTATAACTGCAATTTAAAGCTGCCAAAGATGGCAAAATTCTGAGTTTGTTCATTTCTAAAATTCCTGGGCAATGGAATTTGCAATTGATTATTGGGCACAATCCGCCAAACCAAATCAATCCGGAAGAAGTGGAAGATATTGTCAATACCTGTTCCCAATTCAGTATAATAATTTTCTTGTAATCGCTTCAGATAATAGGCGCTAAAATCAGCTCTATTAATGGCCCTATTTTCTGGATAGATGCCTCCCCAAACGGTTTTCAGATTCCAGAATTGACGCATTTTGGTTTTGCGCATAAAGGGAATCAGGTTAAATAATTTCTTCTCAAAATTGTGTTCAATATTAAAACCTACATAGTGATCCGAGATATATTCAAATCGATTCATGAGGTTAAAACTGTTTTTGTTGTAATAGTAGGTCTCATTTCCTGGGTGCACTTCTAAGAGCATAAAGGGAATACCTGATCCAAAGTATTTTCCACCATAGACCATATAGTCTACTTGGCCCCAGCGTTTGATCCTGAATTTCTGTGAGAGATAAGCTGCAATTTTTTGGTACTGGTATTCTGAGTTCATTAAACCAGGAATTCCCGCTGCCAATTCCAATTCCATCACGGGCAAATGGGTTTTTAATTTAAAGTCTCTTCTGGCGCCTTCAATTAGTTTTTCCCCTGGAGCAAATCGATACTTGATGCCTATTTCTGAATTAACCACATTCATGTCTCTATTAGAAAACATGCGGCTATGTGGCAAAGGATTAAAGGTTTCAAATTTGCTATGTTTGAATTGGAACTTCATAGACATATTATTGCCAAAGTCTTTGGTCACTGAAGTTCTAAATTCTTTCATGCCCAAGAATTTTTGTACCAGACCCTTTCTGCGCAACAATCGGTTAAACATATTGTCTACCGTAATATTTTCGTCATCTATAAACCTAATGCGTCCATTGTCCAAATCGTCTGTATAGCTGGCGCCAAAAGAGAGTCCAGACTTATTGGGTAGCTTGTAATTGAATCCGCCCTTACCCTTCCAAAGACCGTCTTTGAATCCATAAGCGGCATAGCCATAGAGTCTTAACTGCTTGCTGAATTTCTCGGTTGTACCTAGGTCAAAACGCAAACGCAAACCCTCGTGTTGGTTAGAGCTGACCCATTTGTACCAAGGACCAATTTCTATTTTACCAAACTTCTTATGCCCGTCTAGAATAAATTCCACTTTGTTTTTCATAGACTGAAAAGCGGGCATCTGTTTTAGGGTATCAATCATTTGATACACTTTTAACTCATTTGCAGTTAGGCCTTCATGACGCATCCCTTTCCAATAATTCTTTGACTGCAGTTTGGCTGAATCAGAAATGATCACTGTTGTTAACTTACTACTCTTTGCCAAAGCTGCCAGGGTGCTTGCTTGGTCTACTTGTACATTTTTATAGGTACTGGTTCTGCGGCCAATAAAACTAAATTTACCCTTACCAAAGGGAGACATATCTACCACCACTTTGTCTTTAAAAAACATCCAACTACTATCACTGGTCTTAGCAAATTCTTGCACCACACTCAAGCGGTTGACAAAATTAATATCGGCTGTGGCCGATGCAGTAAGATTGATTTTCTGAATAGCCCAGGTCTTGGCATGAATCCAACAATCACCGGAGAAAGTATTGCTTCCTTCTAGCTTGGGGGTGAAAAATAAGTGAAAGTATTTCTGTTGGTTAATGGTCTGTGTATCGGCCCCTTTAAAATTGTAATAACGGTCGGCTATATCGCTCAACGGGCTAATAAATTCCTTACCAAATAAAGTCATGTAATTGCCATAGCTATTGATCTTCTGCGTTACGCCTCCTATAAACTGCATGACGGTCTCATTCTTAATACCAGAAGTTTGTACGGCTTTAATAGTCTCACGCGCTTTATAAGGGTTATTGCTGTATTGGAATTCACTGATGGCTTCTGTAATGTATACCGGCAAAAAGGGTTTGGCATCACTGATACTATCAATATTTTTTAAGATAAAGCCAAAGGGTTTGAGGGCCTTTTTATCTTCCAGACTTTTCTTGTTAAAATTGGTGAGGTCAAATTCCATTTTGTTGTACAACTCATAGGCATAGTTGTCAAACTGATAGGGATTGTTCTTGGGTTTGTTAGCCACAATGGCCCTCCACCAGCGGAGGCCTTTGTTGAATTTGGTCTTTACCGTTGCACCTTCGCTCATTTTTGTTTCACTCAAAAACAGGGTAATGGGTGTTGGATTTTTCTGAGCACTATAAGGTTGCAACATTTTTTCAAACCCTACATAATTCACCACAATGGTATCTATGGCAAAGGGAGAAGCTTTGAGTTGAAAGGAACCCATACTATCCGTAATGCATCCTTGATTGGCCAGTTTCCAATAAACGGAAGCAAATGAAACGGGTTCTTTGGTAAATGAATTGACTACCCTACCATTAATGATTTGAGCGCTTGTTGTTAAGGAAAATAACATGAACAGCACCATGGCGCAGGCTAGCGCATAGAAATGCCTAAATAGGGGTGCGTTCATCAATCATTGGGGGTCTAGGTCTATAAATGCTGCCCAATATAATAAAAATACCCGACTCTTAAAAAAAGATTAAAGGAATGTTAAGAACTAATTAACAAAATTCCACCAGATCCCAAATCGGGTCCAGATGCCTGATGCAGCATAGTTTTCCGCAAAAAAATTGCGTTTGTCAAAGGCAAATCCATTAGATGGGTTAATGGTATTGAGGTTTTCTATTCTGATAAAAGACTTGAAGCTCTTGATCCTAAAGTTCAGATAAGCGGCTACCTCGGGTCTATTGTTCACCGTATAACTGTTCTGGTAGAAAAACTGCCCCATGATGGGTGAATAGTTATCGGCTTTATAAGCACTATGGTATTTGATTTCTACACCGGTACTGATAAAGAGGTTGGTAAAGAAATTGCCTTCAAATGCTATCCTATTTCTGGTATAAAAGAAGGGGATATTCACTGGTGGGCCGCCGGTGGTTTGTTGTAAGTGAATTTCTGTATACCAGTTCCAGTGACGGGCTAGCTTGAATTTTTTATCGGCACTTAAATGCAAGACATTAAACAACGTGGCTTCTTGTTTTGCAGTAAAAAAGCTATCGTAATAAATATAATTGCTCACGGCAAAATATTCCGCGTGTAGGTTCCAACCAATTTTAGGATTTCCGTAGTGTGCAAAAAAGCGCAGGTAGTTTTCCTTGTTAAACCCGGTAGGTGCATTCAGGGGATAATAATTACTAAGACTATTGAGGTTAAAACTTGGAGATCTATTTACGTTCTGAAATCCTAGATTCAAATAACCCACTTTGCGCCCAAGTTCCCTTTTCATGCTTATATAAGCACTATAGTCTCCAGCATTAAAGCCATTAACCCATAATTGTCCATTGGCTTCTAAATCCCATTTCTGATTCCTGGTTCTATTTCTATATTCTCCTAAGGCGGTTAGGTTATAAAAACTATGCGTTCTAGTGGTGTCTGTAAAACTGGCGGTTAGATTTTGTAGGGCCACACCTAATTTTAAAAACTGACTCTGGTTGTTTTTATCTGGAAAAGAATAGAGGGCAAATTCATTGTTGATCTCTTTCCATTTGTCTGCAAAGCTGTACCCATTGACACCATTGGCTGGTGTTACCCCAAAATATTTTCTATAATTGGCCGTATCAACCCCATTATCACTAAATCCATATTGGTTACTGGCGTATTTAAACGTGTGCTCTATTCTAAACCTGGGATAAAAAATACGATAGGTGATACTATCTGTTACCGTAGAATCTTTTTTACCCAAGTCATAGTGATGTCTTAATAAAAAACTAGATTCCTTATACGTGTTTCCCGTATTCACCGTGGTATTAAAAGGGTTCCTGGTGGCTGCTCCTGCCCTACCCAGTCTGGTTTCTAGTTCATAGGGATCATTGAGTGCCAGACTATCCAATTTCTTGGGGTCTTGTAATCCGCCATTTTCTGATGCCGCTGTTTTATTAGACAGGAAGATAAAAAATGCTTCATACTGTTTGGCCTTACCTTGGTAGTGCATGGTAACCCTGAAATTGTTATGCGAGTTATTCTGTGTTTTTAAGTAACCCGGAGCAGAGCTAAATCTGTATTCAAAACTATAGTTGAAATTGCTTTTCTTATTCTGTGTGAGCAAGATATTGATCAGCTGTTCTGCCTTTGATCCCAACAAATAAGTCAGCTCTGTATAGGGTCTGGTAGTAGAATAAAACTTGGTATTCTCGTGGGTAAATTTATAGGGATCATATTGGTGCAAACCGGGGTCCCATCCCGCTTTGAGCACGGGATTAAAAAAATAAGACTGAGCCGCGCCACCATAGTTTCCCAATGTATGATAATTGGGCGCAAGCGGATAGCGATTGTAAAAATCATTCACAGAAGAATCTAGGATTCTATTTCGCGTACTATCGTAATACCTATAATAAATGGTAATAGAATCTGCATACTTGTCTCTGTGTTGTAAGCTATCGTTCTTGGTATCTTTTTTTACTGCCCTACCTTGGTTATCAAAACTGTATTGGTCTGTATTGGTGCTAGACC
>JBEAPC010000076.1:0-3199 GCA_041164585.1 Bacteroidota bacterium | reverse complement strand
GGGTGATCCAAAAGCTTTGAGTTCCTTGCTTTGTTGGATCAACCACTCGGTTCCCACTTGTTCGCATTCCTCGTCTGTCTTGCACTTGCTAATGGCGTTAGACAAATCTGTTGGAATGTCTACATGGAAAATCCTTGGCAATACAGACAATTGCTTTTTGTTGGTAATGGGTTTTAGACCTGGAATGATTGGAACATTAATACCCATATTCTTGCAAGCGGTTACAAAATCAAAGAATTTTTGGTTGTCAAAGAACATCTGGGTCATGATATAATCGGCGCCAGCGTCTACTTTTTCTTTAAGTTTGATTAGGTCTATTTCTAAATTGGGTGCTTCAAAATGTTTTTCAGGGTAACCAGCTACGCCCATACAGAACCTGGTTTTACCACCGCTCTTGATGTCTTCGTCTTGGTAGATCCCGTTATTCATATTGCTCACCTGACTCAATAGGTCAATGGCATAATGGTTACCGTCTTTCTCGGGTTCAAAAGCAGATTCGTTCTTGGCAGCATCGCCACGCAATACCAATACATTGTCTATTCCCAAGAAATCAAGGTCAATCAAAGCGTCTTCGGTTTCACGTTTGGTAAAACCGCCGCAGATAATATGCGGAACAGCGTCTACTTTGTAGTGGTTCATAATGGCCGCACAAATACCCACGGTTCCAGGGCGTTTGCGCACTTCAACGCGTTCAAAAGTGCCATCGGTCTTCTTTTTGAACATAGTTTCACTACGGTGATAGGTAACATTGATCCAAGATGGTTTGAATTCCATCAAGGGGTCCAAATGGTCATACAGGGTATTAATAGTCTTGCCTTTTAATGGTGGCAAAACTTCAAATGATACCAATGTCTCCTTGGCCTGGGCAATATGATCTATCACTTTCATGGCGGCAAAAATAGGCAGAAACCCAAAACAATAACAAAATACTAGGTCTATTTGCCCCATCTTGCTACTAACAATCCTATTTTTACAGCAGTTTATGAACCTGACCATCCATACCAAAGACCTGATCAAGAGTTACAAGGGAAGAACCGTTGTGAATCATGTAAGCGTGAACGTAGAACAGGGAGAGATTGTGGGTTTGCTGGGCCCCAACGGTGCTGGTAAGACCACCACTTTCTATATGGTAGTGGGTTTGATCAAGCCAGACGAGGGTAGTGTGTTCCTCAATGACCAAGACATTACCAAGCTTCCCATGTACAAAAGGGCCCAAATGGGCATTGGCTATCTGCCTCAGGAAGCCAGTGTATTCCGCAAGCTGACTGTGGAAGACAATATTATGGCGGTTTTGGAAATGACCAAGCTGACCAAGGCAGAGCGCTTGTACAAATTGGAGTCCCTCTTGGATGAATTTCACCTACACCATGTGCGCAGCAACAATGGAGACAGTTTGAGCGGAGGAGAAAGAAGGAGAACAGAAATTGCCCGGGCACTGGCTGTTGACCCCAAATTTATCTTATTGGATGAACCCTTTGCTGGAGTTGACCCCATTGCCGTAGAAGATATTCAAAGTGTGGTAGCCAAACTTAAGTATAAGAATATTGGCATCCTGATTACGGATCATAACGTGAACGAAACCCTCTCCATTTGTGACCGAGCTTATCTATTGATTGAAGGAAAGATTTTCCGTCATGGTACAGCTGAGGAGCTAGCAGCTGATGAAAAAGTGCGCAGGTTGTACTTAGGAACCAATTTTGAACTCAAGCGAAAAGATTGGATCATTGAAATGGGAAAAGATAATACTCCTATGGCAGAGGTTGTAACCGAACAAACTGATACTGAAGCCCATCCATCAGAATAATCCTTCGGTATTCTCAACATCATTGCTTATTTTGCCAAAGTCAAAGCAATGAAAATACTCAGCCCAGCCATATCCCGATTAGCAAGACTCAGACAGGGTAAAATTGACCAATGGATGAATGAACCCATTGCGGCGCAGCGCGAGGTATTGCAAGACCTGATTACCCACGGACAATACACGGAATTTGGCAGGCGATATGGGATGAAAGAGATATTCAACATCCGCAAATTCAAAGAAGCCATTCCCATTCACGAATACGAAGACCTGAAACCCTATATCAATAGATTGATGGAAGGAGAGGAACAATTGCTTTGGAACACACCTGTGAATTGGTTTGCCAAAAGCAGCGGCACTACTAGTGAGAAAAGTAAGTTTATTCCCATTACCGAAGAGAGTTTAGAAGACAACCATTTTCAGGCAGCCAAAGACGTACTTACGCTGTATTATAACTATAATAATGAGAGTGATTTGCTCACGGGCAAGAGTTTGGTTATTGGTGGGTCCCACCAGATTAGCAAAGTAAATGAAGAGATTCAATACGGAGACCTAAGTGCGGTTCTGTTGCAGAACACCCCATTTTGGGGGCAGTGGATTCGCACTCCGGAACTAAGCATAGCGCTGATGGACGAGTGGGAAGGAAAGATTGAAAGCCTTGCCCAGTCTACTATTGAAGAGAATGTAACTTCTATTGCTGGAGTACCCACTTGGACCCTGGTATTGGTCAAACGCATTTTAGAAATTACGGGAAAAGCCACTTTAAAAGAAGTATGGCCCAATCTGGAATTATACGGACACGGGGGTGTTTCTTTCACGCCCTATAGAGAACAGTTTAAAAAACTATTGGGCCCCGGTGTTACTTATTTAGAAATGTACAATGCCAGTGAGGGATTTTTTGCAGCGCAGAATGATCCTTCTGAAGATGGCATGTTATTACTCCTGGATCATGGCATTTTTTATGAGTTTATGCCCGTGGAAGAATATGGAAAACCTGACCCCAAGACCATTGGTTTAAAAGATGTAGTCATAGGAAAAAATTACGCACTGGTTATTAGCACCAATGGTGGCCTATGGCGATACTTGGTAGGTGACACCATTCAGTTTGTGAACCTGTCTCCCTTTAAAGTAAAAGTTACCGGCCGATTAAAACAGTATATCAATGCCTTTGGCGAAGAGCTGATTGCAGACAATGCAGACAAAGCTATTGCCATGGCCTGTGAGAAAACCGGGTTGGTGGTGAATGATTATACCGCGGCTCCCGTGTATATGGGCGATGAATCAAAAGGAGGACACGAGTGGTTGATAGAGTTTGATGAAACGCCCGTTTCAGTTGATCAATTTGCTTATGAGTTAGACTGCGCGCTTAAATTGGTGAACAGTGATTATGAAGCCAAAAGA
>JBEAPC010000075.1:0-27650 GCA_041164585.1 Bacteroidota bacterium | reverse complement strand
CTATTTCCGCGTTAGTAGAGAAGCAGCAGCCAAATATTTAAAACCAGGTACCAAATTAGAAGCAAATTATGGCCCACGCAATATGGGTGCTGGTCCTTCTGGGATTGGCGCATTAAATGTTAAGTCTGGAGAAACCAAATATGTAATCTCTGTTCCCTTTCAAGTTGGCCATATTCAAACCAATCCTTGGGTTGAGGGTGAGATAGTTTTTTGTTGGGAAACAGGTGGTAAATCACCACAACGAACATGGACGGTGATGTCTGATGGTTCTGGTTTGCGACCCCTATATCCTGAAGCGGATCATGAATGGGTAACGCATGAAGCCGTGATATCAAAAGACGAAGTAGCTATTGCTATTATGGGGCATAGACCCATTCCAAATACACAAAACAATATTGCTGCTGGCACAGCAGTTGGTGGTGCCAATCCTGGTCAGGAAGCTGCTTGGGGAATTTCTGGAACCAGAGAAAAACCAACGGGTTTGGGGATTGTGAATTTAAGAACCAGAGAAATGACCATTGTGGGTCAAACCCCTAGTGGTAGTGGGCTTTGGCATGTGAGTGGTTCTCCTGATGGCAGGTGGGCCGTGGGCGATGACTTTAGTAGGAGCATTTATTTGATTGATAGAAAAACCCATGAAATGAAAATGCTGAGTACGGGACATAAAACTACTGCAGGGGATCATCCACATCCTACCATGAGTCCTGATGGAACCAAGATTCAAATAGAATCTGCTATGTTATCTGCTGATAATAGAACCATGAATATTTGTATTATTCCTGTTCCTGCAGATTGGTTGAATAGAAAATAAAAAATCCCCGGTGGTTGAAGCCGGGGATCAAACTAAACTGTTTTTTCAAACAGTACCCTGTCTATTTTTTCCTAGGAAATAATAGCGCAGCCTGTGCCGCAGCCAGACGGGTAATGGGCACACGGAACGGAGAACAACTAACATAGTTCAAACCAATTCTGTGACAGAACATCACACTCTCGGCATCACCACCGTGTTCACCACAGATACCCACTTTTAAATTGGGTTTGGTGCTGCGTCCGCGTTCTGTACCAAATTTGATTAATTCACCCACACCTTCTTGATCAATGGTTTGGAATGGATCGTCTTCCAAGATTTTTTGATCAAGATAATTGGGTAAGAATCCACCAATATCATCACGGCTAAAGCCAAAACTCATTTGTGTTAGATCATTGGTACCAAAGCTGAAGAAGTCTGCTACAGTAGCCATTTTCTCTGCTTTTAATGCCGCTCTTGGAATTTCAATCATGGTTCCATAGAGATAAGGGATTTTTTTCAGTTTGGTTTTTTCACAAACTTCTTTGTACACCCTGTCTACAATGGCTTTCTGATGCACCAATTCATTCACAGTACAAGTAACTGGTACCATAATTTCAGGCAATGCTTTCTTACCAGAAATGATGAGCTCTGCAGTAGCTTCTAAGATGGCCCTGATTTGCATTTCTGTAATTTCAGGATAGCTAATGCCCAAGCGAACACCACGGTGACCTAGCATGGGGTTGTTTTCATGTAAGGCCAACACCCTTCTTTTCAACAAACTCATACTAATACCCAGCTCTTTGCTCAACTGGTTTAGTTTGGCTGCATCATGTGGTACAAATTCATGCAATGGTGGATCCAATAAACGGAAAGTAACAGGCAAACCATGCATGGTAAGCAAAGTAGCTTTCACGTCTTTCTTTACAAATTTGCTAAGGTCATTCAAAGCCACCCTTCTTTCTTTTTCTGTTTTGCTCACAATCATTTTGCGCAACAAGAACAGTGGTTCATCACTACCTTCTCCATAGAACATATGTTCTGTGCGGAATAGACCAATACCCTCTGCGCCAAATTTCAATCCTTGTGCGGCGTCATTAGGTGTTTCAGCATTGGTTCTTACACCCAATACTTTTACCTTGTCTACCAGCTTCATCAAATTCTTATAAGCCTGGTTTTTATCAATATCAATGTCTACCAATGGCATACTACCATGGTATACCAGACCCTTGGTTCCATCTAAGCTAATCCAATCGCCTTCTTTAATATAAGTACCATCGTTGGCTTTAAAGGACTTGGTCTCGCTATGAATTTCAATATCGGCGCAGCCTACAATACAGCATTTACCCCAACCACGTGCTACCAATGCAGCGTGAGATGTCATACCACCCTTGGTGGTCAAAATGGCCTGAGATTTGTGCATACCGTCTACGTCTTCTGGAGAAGTTTCTTCTCTAACCAAGATAACTTTCTCTCCCCTGCTAGCCCATTCTACAGCATCATTAGAACTAAATACCACCCGGCCTTTGGCTCCACCTGGTCCTGCTGGTAATCCCTTAGCAATGGGTTTGGTGGCTGCTTGAATTTTTGGATCCAACATGGGTAATAATAATTCTACCAATTGATTGGGGCCTACACGCATCACCGCTGTTTTTGCGTCAATGACTTTTTCATTGTACATATCAGAAGCAATCTTCACCGCAGCAATACCATTGCGTTTACCTATGCGGCATTGTAGCATATAGAGTTTTCCTTTTTCAATAGTGAACTCAATATCCTGCATGTCTTTGTAATGCTTCTCCAATTTGGATTGAATGGCAAACAATTCTTTGTACACTACTGGCATGGTTTTTTCCAGTGTAGGCAAATGTTTGCTCTGGTCATTTTTAGAATATTCATTCACTGGTGCTGGAGTGCGAATACCAGCTACTACGTCTTCACCCTGAGCATTCAATAAATATTCTCCATAGAATTTGTTTTCACCATTACCTGGGTTTCTAGTAAATGCCACACCTGTTGCACTGGTGTCACCCATATTACCAAAGACCATAGCTTGCACGTTCACAGCAGTTCCCCACTCATCAGGAATTTTTTCAATTCTCCTGTATTCAATAGCGCGCTTGCCACTCCAGCTACTAAATACCGCACCAATACTGCCCCATAGTTGTTCAAATGGGTCTTCTGGGAATGGTTTGCCCAATACTTTGAGTACGGTGGCTTTAAAGTCTTTTACCAAGGCTTTTAGTTCATCCACTTTTAAATCAGTATCAAACTGGTAACCATTTTTGTGTTTGATTTTTTCTAGTTTTTCATCCAATACTTTTCTGATGCCCTTGCCATTTTTTACTTCAATACCGCCCGCTTTTTCCATCACTACATCGGCATACATCATGATTAATCTTCTGTAAGCATCATAAGCAAATCTTGCGTCGCCAGATTGTTTGATCACACCTTCAATGGTTTTTTCATTTAAACCAATATCTAGTACGGTCTCCATCATGCCTGGCATAGATTTACGTGCGCCTGATCTTACTGAAACCAATAAAGGATTATTTACGTCGCCAAATTTTTTGCCAATCAGTTTCTCAACTTCCGACAATGCTTTCTGCAACTGTGCCTGTAATACCGGCGGATATTTTTTCTTGTTCTGATAATAATAAGTACATACCTCAGTAGTAATAGTGAATCCTGGAGGTACAGGAAGTTTGAGCTTGGGATGACCTGCCATTTCTGCTAGGTTAGCACCTTTGCCACCCAGTAAGTTCTTCATGGATTCATTTCCATCTGCTTTGCCACCGCCAAAAGAATAGACGTACTTGACGGCTTTTTTTGCTTGTGCCATTGTTACAATTTTAGTGAGTAATAAGATAAAAGAAGGGGACACTTGGTCCCCTAACTAGTTGTAGAAATGTTGTGAAAGTGAATTGGACACTACTTTGTATTCAGCGTCTTTGCGTACAATTTGATAGCGGTTGTTGATAGCTCTCACATTAGGATTAGAGAGGTGTTTTTCATTATAGGGGGCTAGCAAATCTGTTTCGTTGATAACTGTTCCTGAAGCATCAACTGTTCTTGAGAATACCCTGTAATGGAAATGCCATGGATTGAGCTCTCCATTGTCAGCATTAGCGTTATAAGAGTCATTAAAACCTTCAAAAATCAATTCACTGGTGTGGGATGCGTGGAGAACTAATTGCTCAGTTATTTGAATATAATGATCCATTTCTGGGTCATCATGGATAATACCGCTGTCCCAAATTGTTTCGCCATTAAGGAAGATGAGTAAACGGTTATCCACCCGTTTAACATTGATCCAATACTCCGTTTTCATTTGTTACTGTTTAATCGTTAGAAATGTTAGTTGTCTTTTACATCCTAAAATTAAAAACTAACGCCTCTTAGTTTTATGACTAATGTCATTCCAAAACATGATTAAAATGGGAATCTGGGCCTGTTAGTTATTTGGGTTCTAAGCTTTCTGCCATTTTACGGAATACTTGCAGGTTTTTTGTCATTTCTACATTAGCAAGGCCTACCACCATAAAATAATGCCCCTTTTTGTCAAAAAACAGGCATTGGTAGAGCAAACCTTCTTCCTTGCCATCATAGATATAGGCCCTAGACACAATTTCAAAACCTTCCAATTGGCCTTGCTTAACTGGAACAATGCTTTGAACCTGAGCTTTCAAACCTCCAGGCAATTGTTTCAACCTATCTAGGGAGAATTGTTTTTTATCAGGAATAATTTGACTTGAAAAAGAACTGCCAACAATTAGGGTGGGAGAATAGGTAGGAATCTTTCCGTCTTTTGAAAATAATAATGTGCCATTTTGATATTTGGCTAACGATAATCCTGAACCTGCAGTATCAATGATAAAATTGACTGCGTGCATAGGGTTATCATTTAGCTTGGAATTGTATTGGATACTTAATAAGGAAATTTGAATGGGCTTTGCCAAGTGTGCAGCAGTAGCTGGATAAATGCCATTGACAATAGTAGTTTTTGCACTATCACCAAAGAGTAGGACTTTTTTTAGATATTTAATTTCTCCAACCAGTTGTGATACGTGTAATAGAAGTGCTGCTTGGTTTTGAAAACTAAATGTATCACTGCAGATTAATTGCAAGCCACTAGTACTTAATTTTTCTTTTGTAAAGCCTGCGGCGATATTATTAAAGCCCGTTGGCAATTCACTAACCATGATGGAAGCTTTTAAGGAATCATTAGAAAATCCACTAAAGCTTTGTGCTAGTTTAAAACCGGCAGGAGCAACCATTTGGAATTTTGTACCAGGAATAGCTATTGATGCTTGTTTTTCTTGTCCTGAACATGAAATGGCAAGAATAATAAAGCCCCATAGGGCAATGCTATATTTCATAAAACATCCTTTAGCCAAAGGTGTATCAATGGCTAAGGATAGCTATACCCTGAATTGGGTATTTATACAATCTTTATCTGAAAACTGTCTAATAGTCCTGCTAGTTCTGTTCTGGAAAATTTGGCATGCTTTATTCTATTCTGATTAGGGTTAATGCTAAAATTGAATGAACTTGATAGGTCAGCTTTTTCTAGTATGGTATTGTCAAAAACGGCTCCTTGAAAATCACAGTGTTCAAAACTGGATTCTGTTAGATCCGTTTCTGTAAAATCCACTTCCTGAAATTGACATTCAATAAATTTGGTCTTCTTCATTTTTAATTGGTAAAAACAAGAAAGATTCAGTTGAGATTTTTTAAAACTAACGGCAAAAATTACTTTGTTTGCATCTTCAAAATGCAGACCTAATAGCTTGCATTCATTAAATCTTACGTCATTTAAAACCGTATTTGATAGTTTAGCCATTCCCAAATTACAACCCTTAAAATCACAATCTGTAAAATTGCAAGTTGACAAATCTATGTTGGAGAAATTGCAATCAATAAAAGTACAGGATTCATATTCTCCTATTTGAAACCCTTTTTTGGTAAAGTCCAGTTTTACATATTCCAGATCTGATTGATAATCCATCTTATTTTTTTGATTTTTTAGCAAGGTCTTTCAAGTCTAACTTTTGCTGATGCATTTTCAATCTATAGATAACCATTTGTTCAATGAGTTCATATGGGAGTGGTTCATTAATCGGAAATTGAATGGCTCCTTTTGAAGTTTGAAAAGGCTTTAATTGTTTTTCAAAATGAATAATCACATCAGGAGCGGGATAAAATCCAATATGGTGCTGATAAGCAGCAAAATGCACTAGATTTCCTTGAAGTACAAAAGTGGGCATACCATACTTGATGGCTTCTGTGGCAGTTGGTACTATTTTTTTGATCAGCTTTCTGAGTTGTTTTAAACTGCTTTGAACCTTTGTTGGAAACTCTGCTATATAACTATCTATATTTTGGGCAGCTTGCATTCCTGATTTCATATCAATAAATTTTCAGTTGAAAATTAATCTTTTTTATTTTTCTATCAAATGCTCTACTGCAGCTGTTTTTGAAGCCAAATATTTTGGGCTTCTTAGTCTAATGCCAAAATAGATTTGGTAGCTAAACTTATCTTCCCTGTTTTGAACATTGGAATTTTCTTGTTTGTAAGTCAGGTAATTCCAATTGGCATATCCACCAGCATACCATTTATTGGTTTGATAACCTATTCCTCCAACCCCTCTTAGTCTATAAACCGTATTCTTTTCCTTAGAAGCTATATCGCCCGAGGGCAAACGAGTTGTAAGCTTTACATTCAATAATCCAATTGCTGGTGTAAAACCCAATGTTCCAAACCAACTTTTGTTAATGACCTTGGTATATTGGTAACCGGCTGAAAGCATATATTCAAAATTGCTACTTCTTTGACTACTACTACCATTGCTATTGCCTTGGTTGTCTATGATATAATTTCTAATGGATATGCCAGGTAACCATGTGCCTACCGATTTTAGCTGCCTTTCAGTTTGATTCATCAATGCATTGAATGAAAACAAAGGGTTGGTCCTATAAAAAAAATTAGCACTGTATTCTTTGTATTGCAAGTCTGGAAATTGTAAATACTTATCACCAGAGCGCCAACCAGGAACAAAGTCTGGGCTATTTTCTAAATAATAACCCTTGGTCTTGTGATAGGAGAGTTGTGTGAAAATTTGTTTATGTGAAAAGTTAAATCCTAAACCATTGCTAACCGTATTGCCCTTTGTTTCAATGTCATTATTCCCTGGAATAAATTTGGGAATAAATCGGAGGCTAAATGAAATAAACCGATAACTAAAATTCAATCTGGTTATACTGCTATTATTTGGACTTAATAAATAGTTTAATTGCCCAGAACTTTGAGATAGATTTTCAATATCTGTACTTTGTGCAATTTTAAGATGCACTTGATCATGAAAACCTTGGATATATTGCTTGATGGTAGCGCTATCTATTTTAGAACCTTGGGCATAGGAATTCTGAGAACTAATTGACAATAGACATGCTATAAAATAAGTCCAATAGGGAATTGCTAATTGCTTTTTCAACGCGTTTAATTTATCCGTGTTTTAATGGTCGTTTTTTTACAATTCCTCCCTTTGTGTCTTTAACGCTGTTCATAACAACAAAGGCGTTTGGTTCAATTTTTTCTATTTCAGTATTGAGCTTGTTTAACTCTAACCTGGTAATTACGGTGTAGATAATGTCTACTTCCTTAGTCTCACCCCTTTTACCATATCCTCTTTTTCCACTATAAACCGTAACGCCTCTTCCCATTTTTGTAATAATCATTTGTCTGATTTCTTCACTTTTGCTAGAAATGATTGTTACACCAGTGTACTCATCAATACCCTCAATAATAAAATCTAAAGTTTTTGAAACTGAGAGATAGGTAATCATAGAGTAAAGGGCAATCTCAATACTTAAATAATAAGCAGCCGCAGAAAAAATAAATACGTTGATGATGATAATAATATCGCCAATGGTTGTTCCAAATTTTCTACTGAGATAAATGGCTAAGACCTCTGTACCATCTATCACTGCACCACCTCTAACTGAAAATCCAATACCTGCACCTAAGAAAATGCCTCCAAAAACCGCTACTAATAATTTATCATGTGTAATATGCGGAAAAGTTACCAAGGCCAAGCAAATGGATAAACCCAATATGGCTAACCCTGTTTTAATGGCAAATTGTTTGCCAATGACCATATAGCCAAGGATCATAAAAGGGATATTGATACCAATGATTAGTTGGTAAAGGGGAATTTTGGTTAGCGCAGATGCCAATAAAGAAATACCTGTGGCTCCTCCATCAATAAAGTTGTTTTCAATTAGAAATCCTTTTAGGCCAAAAGCGGCAGAAAAAATGCCCGTAATAATGTATAGCGCATCTGTGAATAAATGCTTTACAGATATTAAGTAGGCCCTATAGCTTTTGGCAAAAGCATAGCTAGTGAGGTTGCCATCACTTGTAGGTTTATGCTGGTTGTTTTTAATACTGGATTGAATCACCAGTCTTGCCCAAAAGGTTTTCATCATAGCACCTAAAGTTAAAACAAACTGCAATAAGAAATATCAGGTTGCCACAGGATGGCCAGCAGTGTAAAAATGCTAGTTTGAGAGAAGATTGCACGCTTAACGCAAAAATCATTGCCATGAAATCATTACTCCCCCTTTTTCTAGTAATCTTCTTTGTCCAGTTTGCTAAAGCCCAAGAGGTTTTAGAAACTGGAGGCAAGAAGATGCCATCTACTTGGATTGATAAAGATACCAAGCACCGGATTGTAAGGCTTTCTGCTAGTTTAGAGGGGAATTCTCAAAGCTTCTATTTTCACAATTATCCCTTTATAGGCAATGAAATGGTGTTTTATAATAGCAGCAAGCAAAAAGCGGAAGACGTAACTGATATGAAACACGTTGAAGCAGGTCAGGTGAATTTGAACAACAAACAACTTTATACGGTTGACTTGGGCAGCTTAAAAACAAAACGCATCACCAACGAGAGAACTGCTATGAGCGGTGAAGTTGTCTGTGAAAAAACAAAAACCGTTTTTTATCAAATCAAAGATTCCATATTTGCGCTAAAACAGGGTGAACCCAAACCCAAATTGGTCTTTGTATTTCCAACTGATTTCAAATCTAGTATTTCTGCAGTTAATGTAAATGGTACTTTGTTAGCTGGCTCTTTTGCTACAGAAGCAGAAAAAGACATTTTGAAAAACAATCCCAATAAAGGCAGTTATTTTAATTTGATCTATGAAGCCAAACTGCCTAAAACTCTTTTTACTATTGACGTTGCTTCAGGCAAGTTGAATAAGATCTTTACCGATAGTGCCTGGTTGAACCATGTTCAGTTTTCAACTACCAATCCCAACTTACTCATGTTTTGTCATGAGGGGCCCTGGCATAAAGTGAACAGGGTTTGGACCATTGATGTCAATACCAAAGCTATTACCCAAATTCATCATCGTACCATGGATATGGAAATTTGGGGGCATGAATGGTTTGGCAAAAATGGCAAGAATATTTATTTTGATTTGCAACAACCAAGAGGTAAGGAATTCTTTGTGGGCAAATATGAAGTTGCTACTGGTAAGGAATCAAAATATAGATTACAGCAAAATGAATGGAGCGTTCACTATACTAGCAATGCTACCGAAACCTTGTTTGCCGGTGATGGTGGAGATCCTGGCGCTGTTGCCAAAGCACCCAATGGTCAATGGATTTATTTGTTTACACCCAATGGCGATCATTTTGACGCAGAGAAATTGGTGAACATGAAAAAGCACCAATACAAATTAGAACCCAATGTGCATTTTAGCCCAGATGGTAAATGGATCATCTTTAGAGCCAATTTTGAAGGTGAATCACAGGTGTACGCTGTTGAAATTAAAAAGGCAGATTAAAATTTGTCTCTTGGTCTTATTAGATGTCTAGTTTTCTCCAATTAGATTTAACAACAAAAAAGACAGCAATAAAAAAAGGAATTACTGAAACAAGCATTTTAAAATTGGGTCCTAATACACCAATTAATAGAATCATTAGCATAATGGTACTCATACAAATGGCCCCAATGATGCTAATCATTCTGCTAGGTGTTTTTTGGAATACAGTATATAGAAATAGTAACATGCCTATAAACGGCAATAATATAAAGGGATGTAATACAGATAGGGGATTGGCTTTCCCCTTTTCATATAGTTCAACAATAGCCTGAAAAATAAATAAGTGTTGGGTTTTACCCCATTCAAGATATCCGAATAGGAAGCTTATTAAGAGTAATATATTCCAGATTCTTTTCATTAGTGTAAACTCACAACCCTAGATAGTTTCCAGTCATTGTTCTTCTGCTCCCAAATAATCATAAACCTAGCCATATGTGATGGGGCATTGGGTTCTAATTTGTTGTGAAAACAATGAAAACCAAACTCCACTGCACCAAATCCTGGAATGGCATAGACTTCAATACTGCCCTTTTGTAATTCTCTGGTAACTTTGCCACAAACATTTATACGTGTGGATTCCACTATGTCTTTTTTAACAGAAGACAGTCCTCCGCGGTCATGATAGAATTCAATATTATCGGCGTACATGCTGGCATATTTTTCCAACTTTAAATTGCAGTTATTGTAGGCGTCAAAAAAAATACTATCCATGGCTACAATGGTTTTATACAGCGCTGGATCATCTGGTATATAGTTGGCAGGCTTGTCTTGAGCAAATGCAGTATTCCCTATAGTCAGCAACAATAAGGTTGAGCAGAAATGGCAGATGTATTTTTTCATAGGATTGGATAGGTTAACACTTATGTTCTTTTTTACGCTGTGCGATGGAATTTTTGATAATGGTAAGTAGCGTCTTTTGATCTACGTCTGCTAATTTGCCAATATGCAAACAGCCACCACTTTTTTTATGCTTTCCCAATTTGGCTTCTAATTCTGCTTGCTTGGCATAGTCAGATCCAATATAAAAAGTAATGGAACTGGCTCTTGAAGCAAGTCCTACTAAGGGGGCATCGCCCTCTCGGCCACTTTCATATACATAATGATAACTGCCAAACCCTACAATGGATGGTCCCCACATTTTGGGTTCATATTTGGTTTCTTGGGCTATTAGTGCAATAATGCTGCTACAATCTTTTCTTTTAGTTTCGTCCTTAATAGTTGCCAGAAAATCATCTACGCTGGCCTCTGTTTCAACGGTTTTGTTAGCTTTTGCCATGATTTGAATTTTAGGGTTTATTATTTAGCGTACAAACTATCAATGCTTTTTTCTGGTGTTTTAATATAGGCACGTTCCTTTCTTTTTTCCATTTCGGCTAACTGCGCAACGCCAAATTTGTTAGCATCAGCTTTAAACGAGATCTTCCAAATCCTTCCTTTTTTTGATTCAGAAATATACAATGATCCATCGGGTCCTTCAGACAATCCCATAGGTCTAAATTTGGCTTCTTCCATTTTTCTAATCACATCTGTTCCAGCAAAACCATCTGCAAAAACTTCTAGTTGACCCGTTGGTTTCCCATTTTCAAAAGGAATAAAACCTACAATATATCCACCTTGGGAATAAGACACTCGATTGGTAGAACCATGAAAGGCAACAAATGCCCCATTTTTATATCGAGCTGGAAATTGATTGCCTTTGTAGAATAGTAAATCATTGGGTGCCCAGTGTGCAGGCAAGCCCATGATGGGGTATGCAAATCCTGTTGCTATTTTCTTACCATCACCCTCATATTCCGGGGCTTTCATTCTTTTCTTTTTGAAAGGGTCATAATAGGTATATGGCCAGCCATAGTTCTCTCCTTGCTTTACCTTCATAAATTCTTCAGCAGGTAGTACGGCATTGTCCCAGTTGCTAAAATATTGTGGGGCGTGTTCGTGTAAATAATCTCGCCCATGTTGAATGGCGTAGAGGTTATTATCTTGGTCATTCCAAGAGATGGCTACCACACTTCTAATACCAGTAGCAAATAATTTGCCATCTGCTTGGGTTTGGTTTTGTTTGGCCTCATCAAATTTCCAGATACCTGCTTGTGTAATTAATTCCAAACAAGGAAAATGACCTTTTACGCCAGCAGGATTATCACCTGTGCCAGAATCCCAGTCCTCGCAGGTATTGGTGGGAGCGCTAAAAGTAACATACATGCCTCCCTTATTGTCAAAAGCCAATGACTTGGCATTATGCCACTGAATAGGGTGTTGATCTATGACCAAAACTTCTGGTTTACCATCGGGCACCAATTTGCCTGGGGTTAGTTTTTGTCTATAAACTACTTGTTCAGAACTAAAATAGAGATAGCCATTGTGGATGCGCATTTCGGTAGCAAAGCTGCCATCATTGGGATAGTCTCCAAATGCTTGAAACAGATCCATCTTACCGTCTCTATTGGTATCGCGCATAGCCATATTGCCTGGTTCTGAATTGGTGATCCGCAACTTCATATAGATATCACCATTATCGTTCACCGCAAAATGTCTGGTAAGACCAACACTGTCTGCAACCACCATGGCTGAAAACCCATCTGGTAAAAACAAACCCCCGTTTGGCGCTTGTTTTTCAATGGGTTTGCTTGGTTCAATTTGCTCTGGCGCATTTTGACAATTGCTAAAACAGAAAAGACTAATAATGACCAAACATGGAACTATCCGCATGACCTCTTGATTGTATACCGGTAAATTAATAAAAGCAAGGGAATTTAGCCGATTTTTTCCATTTTCACCCCTTTGATGAGTAACCACAAACAGACCGATAATTCACTTAAAAAAATGATTGGCATGACTACCGGAAATACCTGTGATGAAAATGAAGGCGCTAAAAAAAGGGTAAAACTATTAATCAGATAACAAATGCCAGCTAGGCCAATGAACCAACCAAGGAATTTTGGCAGGAATCCTGATTGTATAATCATATAGCCATCTATGATACAAGCAAAGCCAAAAAAGATAAGACCATTGCCAAATCCATAGTCATGTGCTTGAATAGAAAGAAAAGCCATTTCTTGTAATTGGGGTAGACTAAATGCTTGCAATTTGTCTGCATGTTCCAAGTACAATAGGGGCATGACCAAGTTCATTTTATTGGCAATTAAAACAGCCGTTTGCATGAGTCCAAAAAACAAAGACAATCTAGCCAATGGGCGATTGACTAAGCGGAATAATTGGAAATATGCAATGGATAGAAACAGGTCACAAACATGCATGAGCAAATCACCTGCTATACCAATTCTCCAAAGTAGCGCATGACTCAATAGATTGTTAGCGGTTGTTTGTGGGTCATTAGGAATCACAATTTTATTTCTAATCAAAAGCTCACCGGAAGCGCCAGCAATGATGATAATCAAATAGGCAATACCGCCCATTCTGGCCCAGAAATTTGGAGAGTATGTTGGTTGCAGTTGATTCATAAACGATTGTTTTAGTAGATACAAGATGCAAAAAAATCCAATCAGCTACTTGATAAAAGTGTAAACGGAACTTTTAGGGGTCAGGCGGTTGCTATAAACCAGTGCGCATTAACCCTTCTTTAGTCTATACCTTTCGGGTTTAGCACCTATTCGTTCAATGATGCCCCTTGCTTCTAAATCTAGTTTTACGGTTTCTCCATACCATTGTACGCCTCCAACAAAACTGTCTTTGACCCTTTGATACAAGTGTTCCATGAGTTCTGTATGGGTAGGTTCTGAAGTTTGCAGAATGAGGATTAGTTGGTCACGTATGGTTTCATACTTATCAAGAGCAATCTTTTTATTGGTTTTACCTGCTATAGGATGAAGGGTTTGAATTTGTCCTGCTTTCATTATTTGAGTTGTTTCATCATGGATTCGGTACTTGAACGTATCTGATTAATAACGTAGAGCCAAGTATGGTCATCTAAAAATCTTGAAATAGTGAATTCTTTTTTTGAATCATATTTCCAGTCTTTTAATTCCGGAAACTGCTTTTTAATGAGGGCTAATGTAGTTGGATGGTCTTTTGAAACAAGGATGATTTTTGTTAATGGAGTGGCTTTTATTTTTTCAATAGTCCCTTCAGAAATTTGATCTTCTGCTTCAAAAATAGAACAATAGGGGTATAGTTTACTGACAACCTGAAAGTCAGATTGGGTTTGGGATAGCATATTTCTATAAGTCATAGTGTGATTCAATTCTTTGAACCAGTTTGGATGATTTTGTTCGTAGATCTTGATATAGTTATCTACAAATGCTTGGTCAATTGTTTTGCCCTCTTTCAAATAGGTTTGCACCAATGGATAAATTTCTTTGGCCAATTGATTAATATAGGGCCAATTATACCATTCGCCTTTGTCTAGACTGCCACTGAGTTGTTCAAAGACAAAGCCATTTCCAATGGCTGTAGCTAATGCTTCATTGAGCAAGAGATAGGCATATTTGTTGGAAGAAGAGGGGTTTTGGAAAAACCAGCTTTCTAATTTGATTTTGGTTTCAACCGGCTGTTCGTCAATTTGTATATGAAAAATTTCATGCATCATGACACTCAGTAATACATTGTAATCTTTCAAATTAGTTTGTATAGCACTCACGCCTATATTGTAAAAAGCTTCCGCAGTAAATCCATTGGAATTAGGTAGCGGATGTAAGACAATTTCTAGAGGGATAGAAATGTCCCATTCTGTGCCATAAAACTTAGCCCCAGTCATAAAAAAGCCAGCCAGATTTTTGTCCTTTACAAATCCTTGAATGGTTGCTAATTGTTGTTCAAACTGAGCCTTGTTTGGTTCATAAATTAAGCTCTTGTAAACTGGCGTAAATGCTTGAAGTATTTGGGTAAATTGAACAAGGTTTTTATTGGGAATTAAACCCACGGAGCTTAACTTAAAACTTTCTAAACTATTGGCTGCTATCAAGTTCTTTTTTAGCAAGCCAGTGGTCATGCCTGGTACTTTTGAACCATAAGGATACTCTGTAAATTGATAGCTGTATTCAATTCTTAAAGTATCCAAAGCCGCAATCAGGTCTTGGTATTCTTTAGTATTATAATTGGATTGGGTAAATATTTTTTTAAATACATTTTCTCCTTGGGAAGGTACTAGACTCTTTGTAAAATTATAAACAGACAAAGGCTCTGAGTATTTGGTAATAATCATGGGAGCCTGTGCATCTGATTGTATGGATATGCTAAATAGGAGCAAAAAAATCAAACTAATTTTCATTTTGTTAGGATTTAGCGAGTTGTAAAATCTATTAGGTAGGGCATTAAAGATTTACTTTCTTTTCCCGGACTTCTAAATCCTGATCCTACTATCAGTTGATAATGTTGTTTTGGTTTTAATTGAATTTCAAAACTAACAGATTGTTTATCGGCTGACATTCCTTTAAATGTTACAAGACGCAGTAAATTTTTCTCACCTAACGGACCAAGTTCAAAACTCCTATATCGTTCGTCTATTGGGGCAGAAAAATGGATAGTTAGTGTGTTGATTTCTGGGTTAACCAAGCTGTCGCCATTGGCAAACTGTTCTATTTTAGTTACATATGGCCGTTGTAAATCAAATTCTTGTTGTAGGGTTTTCATGGACTTAGAAAAATAGCCCGATTGGTCAACAAAAGCTGCAAGATCAGCAGGTTGGTTATAGTCAAGCAGGATCATTTTTTCTATTGCTGCTTTTTTGTTTTTCTCCTTTTGATAATATGCTTGGCAAATTTGATAACCCACTACATATCCCAGGTCTCGTTGGTTGTTAAAAGGATTTGTTGCATTATTGTATAGCCAATAACCTGTAAAACTGTTGAATAATTGAGCACTAAATGCATCCCGAATAGCTTGTTCATTTTTTTTACCAAATTCAATGGCAGGATGACTTGAAGACTTGCCGGTACCTATAACGGCAACAAATTCTGCAACTCCTTCCATTAAAGACTGCCCAATTAAATTATCGCAAACGGTAGTTTTTTGTTGGGTGTGAATCAATTCATGGGTATTAGAAAAAGCAACTTGTTGAATAGGATTTGACTTGAAGTAGGTTTTCAAATGTCCCAATGATTGGGGCAATTCTGAACTTACTACTTTTTCATCTGCCAATGCTATTTCACTGCCTATCAAGATCATGCTATCCATTGTGGTGCCCCCTGTTAGAAATGCACCCATGGTAAAATAGATGGTGGCTGGTTTAAGCTTTGGAAATACTTGTTTAATTTTCAAGGCATCTTGCTCAATTTCTTTAGCAAAGGTCTCAGCTTTAAGGGTGTTGGCTTTTATGGATTCCCAAAGTTTGGGATAGTTGTGTATGGCGTCTATATAAGAGGATGCAGTATAATCTCTAACAGACATAATGGCCTTTAATCCCGGACTTCCTTTTTCTAAAAAATAGGAATTTAAATAACGATATTGTTCTGCACTATCCTTTGTTGATAGGATTTTGTCGTAAGCCTGCCAGAAGTTGTTAATATCAGTTGTTACAATGCGAATTATATTTTTCTGATTTTCAACTTTGGGTTGGGCAAATAAGGGCCCATTAAAACTTAATAGCAAGCAAATAGGGATGATTCCTTTCATGAGAATGAAAATAAGCTGCTATATGTGAATGGCCTATTTTTTTCAGTTAATGGTTGTTAAAGATTTAGAAAATCTCCCATTCCCAAACACCAGCAAGTCCTTTATTGATGTTCACACGTAAATACCGGGCTTTGATTGTGAATTGATCTTCATGGGGTGACTGAATTTTTAAATCATCATGACCACCAACTTTTTTCCATTCTTTGCCGTCAAGACTAGATTCCAAAAGATACGCATGACCTGCAGTTGGTCTAACAAAATAGAGTGCGGATTTTCTAATTTCTTGAATTTTTCCTAGATCTGCTATTAACCAAGGTGATTGGTCTGTGGAATTTGACATCCACCTAGAGCCATTGGCATGATCAAAAGCAAAGCCGCTATTAAAAGATTCGGTTCTTTTAAAGAGACTATCTTTCATAGGCTTAATAATCAAGTTTTCTCTGATACTAGAAGCTGAACTAGAAACTATAGAAAGAGCTGTAGCATGTTTCATTTGTTTTAATGCACCAACCCCATTTAGGTGCAAAGAAACAGGCTTGATACTGCCATCCTCATTGAACTCCAGCTTGTTCACATAGGTTTGTCTATTGGTACTAGCCCTGCTAAATTCTAGATAAGCTATATAATAATTATCGGTACCTGGAATATTAAACACATTACCATGACCAGGTCCATAAACACCGGTAGCATAATTGGTAGTGGTAATAATATCTTGTTTGGGAAAATCAAAAGGCCCCATGGGCGATTGCTTACTAGTCACATATGCGTATTGGTATTTTTCATCGCCCGCTAGGGTATAGAGATAATAGTAAATCCCTTTTCTTTCAAAGAAAATGGGCCCTTCTGAATATCCTTTTCTTTTGGTGGGAATTGTCATACTACTGGTGTCTACAGAAATCATATCTGTATTCATTTTGGCAGCCATTCTTCTTTGCCAATACAAATAAGCTTGTTGATCCTTGTCAATAAAAATTTCTGCATCAATGCCCTCTGGTCCTTTTGGATTGGATGATTTTAATAAAGTGGCATTGGTAAATGGTTTGTAAAAACTATCAACACCAGTTGCTAGTTTAAAAGGTCCAGTTGGTTTGTCTGCAACGGCTGGATACATAAAACCATTGATGGTTGGGTAGAGATAGAATTTACCATGTGCTGCAACCGCTTTACTGGGTGCCCAATACAGCTGGCCAAGGGCCGATGGAAACAAATAGCCCTTGAAAGACCAATGCACAAAGTCTTTAGAAGTCCATACTACAGGAGGCCCCGATGTTTTCAAACCATTATCATATCCATCTGTGGTGGCATAGCAATAAAAGATGCCATTAATCATTTGTATGCTGGCATCTGCTACCATGTCTGGAATCAAGGCTTTGCCAAAAGGATTGGTATTTGTTTGTTGTTCCGTGTGGTATAAACCATTTGGTTTGAGATAGATAAATTGCCTTTGTGCATCTATAACAATATTAAATTGCTTGAGTAAATCTCCCCCAATTATACTATAAGGTTGACTCCCTAGTGAGCCTTCAAAAAAGCCAACTGATACATTTGAAAGCGTATTTTCTGCAATAGAAAACAAAGGCAATTGGGCCTGTTTAGAAATAACGGTATTGCCAAAACTGTCTTTTAATTTTTTCTCACCAACAATGGGTAATTGCTTACCTAACTGATGCAGTTGGGCAAATTGATCATTGATCAGCAAAGCCCCAGCATAACCAGAATGAATGAGAAAACGTTCCAGGATCACACTGTCTTGAATGCAGCAAGCGGCTTCAATAAAGAACATTTCATCTTTGGTATACAATTTGGATTTCTGAAAGCCCTTGATTTTACTTGGAAGATCTTTGTGTAATAGAATAACAGACTGGTCAAAGTCAATTTCAACTACCCAGTTTTTAAATAAATCCATGCCAAATTTTCCTTGCGTGTATTGACCAGAAAATTGGTTTTCCCAAATGGCTTGGTTATCCCAACTAAGACCACCAATCTGAATTTGATTCTTGGGGCTATATCTAGAACTATTGGCTTGACCACCCCAAGACTTAACACTATCTGTAGAAGCAACAAAATGAATGCTTTTCAATTGTTTCACAGATTCTTCTGTAAGGGTTAGGGCATTGGCTGCAGTATGAAACATTAATTGAACCGTATCTACCCCATTTAAAATTGCCTGAATAGATAGGTTGTTATAAGTTGTTAATTGAAAGGGGATTTGAATAGATGCCCCAGTTGCTTTTTCTTTTTGTGCACTTAGGTAGCCAATTAATAGCAACAAACCCAATACCATGCATCCTACTTTAGTCTTAATCATATTGTTCGCTATTTTAATGGAGTGTATAAGTCTGCGTTTAAAAAAATGGAATCAAAAAAGGCAATTGCCTTAGTTTCTTTGAGCAAGGCATACTGTTTTCTGTCTTGACTAGCTGCTTCTGCAATTGCTATTTTTAATGTTTGATAATCTTCCGCCATGCTTGGGTTGGTTCTTAAGTAATTCCTAAAAAATACATGTCTTCTCCATTCAACTGACGCAAATGGACAAACATATAAGTGATGGCTGATTTGGTCTAGGATGGCGTCAGGATGAGGCTTTAAAGCCCTTTTAAATACTTCTCTGTCTTTGATGCCTTGGTCTCCTGCATGGTAATAACCCAATAATTCCAATGCTTGCTTTATCTGATCAAAAACCTGTCCTTGAAATACCAAATCCATATCAATAATGGGCTTAGCAGCTAGTCCAGGTACTGAAGTGCTTCCAACATGTTCTAATTGAACGGGAAGATGCTTAATTGGGGTAAGGATTTTATTTTTTAACTGTTCAAATTCAAATGGCCAGCTTGTTTGGTATTCTTGAAGCAACATATTAGATACTTTAGAATGGTCCATTATTTTCTCAATAGGAGTTGCAAAATTCTAGGAATTTGATTCCTATCTTGGTCATCAAAGTATTCATCTATACCTACTAGTTCTAATCCCGCTTCCTTGGCGGCTATTACAAAATCAGATACATGATGGTTAAAACAGGTTACTACCTGTGTGCCAGCTGCTGTTTCAAATCTAGCTTTTGATCCAGAATATTGTTTAAAAGGGTGTAGCTCGGCAATATAAACATGACCATTAGGGCTCAATGCATCAGCCACTTTTTTGAAAATAGCGGTCAGGTCTTCAATATGCTCTAATACCAAACTAAAGCTCACTAAATCAAATGCCTGATGCACAAAATGCCATGTCTCAGTAATATCAGCCTGTAAAAATTGCACATTGGGTTGGCTGATTTTTTCCTTGGCTTTTGACAACATTTCTTCTGAAAAATCAACGGCCACAACTTGGGAAGCTTTTGTTTGCAACCATGCCGTATTCTTTCCAGTGCCACAGCCAATCTCTAAACAACTACTAAATGCTAGCCTACCAAGCGTTTCACGCAAAACCAAGGCTTCCAAGTCTCTGGTTTTATTCTGATTGGTGTCATATTGGCCAGCCCATTCATTGTAAGCATTTTGTACGTTCATATTGTGTGATTTACCAATTGAAAATAGCAAAATCAGTGAGAAGTCTACAAATCTTTCCATTGGCATCATAACCAATATAGTTAGCGTATCTGCCATCTCCAATACCGGAAGTAAAAACGGCTAAATTTTGGTTCTCATATTCATAAATGCCATATCTCCAACCCTCATGTTTGTGGGTGCTGGTTGCTTTTAGAATAACGGTTCTGCGATTATTTACCGTGTCTTTTTGTAAGGCTTGGTATGCTGCTTGATCCATAAATAATCCAAGTTGCGCATCTACGTGATAACCAATGATCTCTTTACCGCCTATAGGTATGTTTTCTTGTCCTGGAAGCAAAGCGTATGACCACCTAACCACTGGTTGGTCGCTAAATAGGATTCTTGCAAAAGCTACTACTTCCACATCTTTTAATCTAGCAAGGGATAACTGCATTGGAAATTTTCCAATAGGAAAGCTGTCTTTATATGGTTTTGCATATTCATCCATGAGCCAGGGATCACAAGAAATAATTCTTCCAGAGCTAATCTTAAGCTTGCCAATATCAAATCCAAATAGGTCAAACATGACACCATTAGACATGGCTTGACTGCCTTTGATAAATGCTTTTTCAAAAAGTTCGGGCTTGCTAACTATAGGAATGGAGGGAGACAAAATAGTGTCTAATGTTTCCTTACTATAAACCGGTTTGCTATCCTCTTTTACTGATTTATTTTTGCATGCTATCATCAATAATACCAATAATAGCAATGGGAATAACCGATTCATTTGTTTCAAGTTTAAACCACCATTAATTCATAGAAGTCTTCCGGATTCAAGTATTTCTTAGCCAATTCCTGTAATTCTTCTGCACTAACATTTCTAACAGTATCTAAACTGTTATAGAAATAGTCTGATCCAAGATTGTTCAAGATATAGTTCTTCCACCTAGCAATAATTTGGAAAGGGCCATCAAGATCGCCCAACAATGAGCCAATCATATAATTACGCACCAAGTCTAATTCCTCTGACGCTATTAATTCATCGCGCAATAGCGCCATTTCTTTATATACCTCACTAATAGTGGCTTCTGCTACGTCTCTTCCCGCTTCTGTACTAATCATCCAAGCAGTATCGTGTAAATGGTTTTGAATATAACTATGTATGCCATAGGTATACCCTTTATCTTCTCTAATATTACTCATTAAGCGGGATCCAAAGAATCCTCCAAACAAATTGTTTAACACCTGCACTTTTGGAAAATCAGGATGATGTCTATTGGGGAAAGGGCGTGCTATGCGAATAGCCGCTTGAACAGAATCTGCATCATTGACAATGTTGTATTTTTTGGTGGCGGCTGGTGTTTGAATAATTTCTCTGAGCGGAAAATGTTGTTGGTTAAAAGGCAGATGTCCCAAGGTCTTGTTCAAAAGTGATTGGGTATTAGCAGGCAATTTCCCTGCTACAAATACCAAGCATTTGCCATGGGTATAATACTGTTTGTAATAATCAAATAAGTCTTGTTGTTGCAGGTTATTAAAATCATCAGCAGAAGTATATTTTCCATAAGGATGATGAAACCCATAAACATATTCGTCTATTAATCTATTGGCAACAAAATCACATTTCTTTAGATTTACTTCAAGTCTTTGCTTTTGGTTCTGTTTGTAAATAGCCAATTCTTGTTCTGGGAAAATGGCATCCGTTAAAAGTTCGGTGACAACAGGCAAGAGGTTTTCCAAATGCTTGTTCAAACAGTGTAGGGTAATAGTAGCTGTTTCATTATAACAAGCGCGGCTTAGATAAGCACCATAAAATTCAAAATGCTCATTAATTTCAAATGCATTCTGACGCTTGGTCCCGTTTTTTAATAAGTGATTGGTAGTAGCTGCAACTATATTTTTTTCTTCATACCAATTGCCAGCATGAAACACCAATTCTACCATCACCACTTCTTCTGCGCCAGCATCAATACTGTAGACAGGTGTACCATTGTCTAAAGTAAATTGTTCACAGGGTTTGAGGATTACATCAAATTCCACTGCGTCTTTAATTGCGGGTGCGGTTGTTCTATCTATTGCCATGTTTGCTGCTTAGCCAGCAAAAATAGTTGATTCCACCATAGGCTGGTGCAGAATCAACAAAACATCGCCATCCAAGGGCAGGTAGCCATATTCATAGCAAAATTTTGCAGCGCCATCTTGGGTCTTGGTCTCATGGGTATAATACCTAAACTGGTATCCTTGATCTGCCAATTGTTGTTGTGCAATGGTTTTATTCCTAGAAGCCCCTAGAAACAGAGACGCCAAAATGCGCCGATTCTTTTGTAACAGATGGTTTATCTGACGCATATAATTGTTTTGGCAACTATTGCGCTGGTTATGGTATTGGTTTCTGCAGCCGTCATTGCAAAACTGTTTATCCGTTCTACCCTTTACGGCCCGGCCACATTGCTTACAGGGTTGAGATTGACTAAGCATAAAAAAAGGATGAACCACTAATCTAAAGCGGTTCATCCTTTCTTGCAAGTAGTCTAAAATTATTTTTCTATGCCCAACACTTCTACTTCAAAAATTAAAGTAGAACCAGCAGGAATACCAGCTCCTGCTTGACGATCGCCGTAGGCCAATTCTGAAGGGATAAACAATTTCCATTTGCTACCCACGGTCATCAATTGTAAGGCTTCTGTCCAACCAGCAATAACACCATTTACGTCAAAGCTAATGGGTTCACCACGGTCAACAGAAGAATCAAATATGAAACCATTAATCAAAGTGCCATGATAATGACATTTTACTCTATCGGTAAGTTTGGGTTTCACGGTATCAGTTCCTGCTTTAATAATTTCATATTGTAATCCACTGTTGGTCATTACAACACCTTTTCTTTTGGCATTCTCAGCTAAGAATTTCTTGCCTTCTGCTTTTGCAACCGCTGATTTTGCGGAACTTGCTTTTTGTTGGTATTCACCTATGCATTGGTCTAAAGCATTATCTACTATCAATAGTGGTTTGTTTTGTAAAACATCATTCACCGCTTTCTCAAAAATAGCCATATTTAATTTGTCAAAACCTTGTGCCTTCATGTTTTGAGCAATACGAACACCCAATGCATAACTGGCACTATCGGTAGCGTTTTTAATCACCAACGGAGGTTGGGTACTTGGTTTCTGAGAAGCAGTAGCTGGTTTAGTAGCTGGCTTGCTAGTTGTTGTTGTAGGCTTCTTAGTAGTTTGAGCCATTACAGAAAATCCCATCAATAGGCTGATGGAAGCCAAAGCAAATTTATTCATACTATTGGTTCGTGTTTTATGTAAAGAATTGTTTGTGGGGGTTAAAAATAGGGTATTCTATTTATTTTGTAGCAGGGCTGCAATAGCATTTTCGGTTTGTTCAAAACCAAATCCATCTAATACCTCCTGCATCATGTTATTAATCTGTTCCGTACACAAATTGCCAATACTGCCTTCGTGTACATGGTTTACTGATGCCCCGTGTTCAAATTGGCCAGCTTCAATGGTAAGACCAACTTGTTTGTAAGCATCTCTAAAAGGAACACCTTGTAAGACCAGTTCATTCACGGCTTCTACACTAAATGCGTATTTGTATTTTTCATCTGCCATAATATTTTCCTGCACCTGAATGTTTTCCAACATCAATTGTGCCATAGACAAGCAGTCTTTCAAGGTTTGAAAAGCAGGGAACAAATGTTCTTTTAATAGTTGAAGATCACGGTGGTAGCCCGATGGTAGGTTGGTGGTCATCATACTAATCTCATTGGGCAGGGCCTTAATGCGATTGCAATGAGAACGAATCAATTCAAATACATCTGGATTTTTCTTATGCGGCATAATACTTGAGCCCGTTGTTAGCTCAGCAGGAAAACTGACAAAGCTAAATTGTTGGTTCAGATACAAGCACATATCCATGCTCATCCTAGACAAGGTTTCTGCAAGATTGGCCATGGCCTGTGCTGTAATGCGTTCTGCTTTACCCCTACCCATTTGGGCATAGACCACATTGTAGTTCAGGTCTGCAAAACCCAATAATTGGGTAGTCATGGTTCTATTAATTGGAAAGCTAGAACCATATCCTGCTGCAGATCCTAGCGGATTCTTATTAACTACTTTGTAAGCTCCTTGAAGGGTAATCAGGTCATCCACCAAACTTTCTGCATAAGCACCAAACCATAGACCAAAGGAAGAGGGCATGGCCAATTGCAAATGGGTGTATCCAGGAAGCAAATGATTTTTGAATTGCTCACTTTGGCTTTGCAGCAATTTGAAAAATGGTTCAACAGCTGCTACCAGTAGGGTAATTTCTGCGCGCAGAAAGAGTTTAACGTCTACTAAAACCTGATCATTGCGACTGCGCGCTGAATGGATTTTTTTTCCTGTATCGCCCAGCGCTTGGGTTAATAAGAATTCCACTTGAGAGTGAATATCTTCTACGCTATCCGCAATGGTTAATTCACCAGCTAGCGCTTTTACATAAATGCCTTGTAGTTCTTGTACCAGTGCTGCTGCTTCCTCTGCTTTTAGTAAACCAACACTAGCCAGCATGCGGGCATGAGCCATATTACCCAATACATCATAGGGGGCCAAGAGAAGGTCAAATTCCTTGTCTTTTCCAACAGTGAATTGTTCTACGGCTGCAGAGACGGTGGTGTTTTTTTGCCAGAGCTTCATGGTTGTACAATTATAGGATCAATCAGTTGAATATACATATCTATGCCTTCTCCAATTTCGTGGAGCCAAATGAATTCATCTGCAGAATGGCTTCTAGCAGAATCACCAGGTCCAAATTTTAAAGTAGGAAAGGGCATTAATGCTTTATCAGAAGTGGTAGGAGAGCCATAATAGGTTCTGCCTAATGCAATGCCAGACTTTACCAAAGGATGGTCAAGCGCAATAGATGTAGAACGCAAACGGCTGCTTCTAGGTTGCACATCAGATAAAGTATTGGCTCTAATAATCTCTAATACTTCTTCAAAAGTATACAATTCATTTACACGCACATCGGTAGTGAATTTGCATTCGTGTGGTACCACATTGTGTTGAGAACCGGCATTGATAATGGTCACCGTCATTTTCATGGGGCCCAATAAATCTGATACTCGGTCAAAACGATAATCCTTAAACCATTGAATGTCTTTAACTGCTTTATAAATAGCATTATCACCCTCTTCACGCGCGGCATGCCCTGGTTTACCCATGGCAGTGCAATCCAATACCAACAATCCTTTTTCTGCTACAGCCATCTGTAACAAAGTAGGTTCACCCACAATGCCACAATCTATCTTGGGTAGTCTAGACAAGAGAATTTCTACCCCATTGTGTCCAGAGATTTCTTCTTCCGCCGTAGCTGCCAAAACCAAATTGTATTGCAGGTCACTGCGATGGTAATAGTGTAAAAAAGTAGCAATTAATGAAACCAGACATCCACCGGCATCGTTGCTTCCTAGGCCATACAATTTTTCGTCTTTGACAATGGGTTCAAATGGGTTTAGGGTATAAGCCTTATTGGGTTTTACGGTATCGTGGTGAGAGTTTAATAAGAGTGTGGGCTTATCAGGAGAAAAATATTGATTCTTGGCCCATACATTGTTGAGATAGCGAAAAGCAGTTACGCCTTTTGACTGTAAAAATTGTTCTATCAGGTCTGCAGTACTGTCCTCCTCCTTGCTTAAAGAGGGGATGGCTATTAGTTGTTTGAGCAAACTAATGGCATCCTGCGTTAAACCTTGTATGTTATTGTTGTTGTTCATGGGTGATGGTATTCGTTTGCAAGGTGGTGCCAGCTTTGCCAGCTACCAGATCTTGAATAGATTCTGCCTTGCCAATGATGACTTTGCTTACACCATTGTTAATGGCGGTAAATGCATTGTCAAGTTTAGGAATCATGCCTGCAAAAATTAATTGCTGGCTTTTCAGTGTTGTGTAATAGTCAGGGTTGATGCTGGCAATAACCGTATTGTCGTCATTGGCATCTAATAAAACCCCACTTTTCTCAAAACAGTAGAGTAAGGATACTTGATAATCTTTGGCTAATGCAGTAGCTACCGATTGCGCAATCGTGTCTGCATTGGTATTGAGCAATTGTCCAACACCATCATGGGTAATGGGTGCAATTACAATAGAAATGCCTTGTGCAAGTAAGGGTTCAATAGCAGCAGTATTTACTTTGTCTACATCGCCCACAAAACCATAATCAATGCCGTTAGAAGCATTGGGTAATCGCTTGTGCGCTTGAATCAAATTAGCATCGGCTCCGCAAAATCCCATGGCATTATTGCCATAGGCTTGTAGTTGCGCCACCACTCCCTTATTAATGAGACCTGCATACACCATGGTCACAATTTTCAAGGTTTCAGCGTCTGTAATTCTTCTGCCATCTACCATCTCTTGTTCCACACTCAAATCTTTGGCCAATTGGGTAGCAATTTTACCGCCACCATGCACCAAGATCTTCTTGGCTTTGATAGCAGCAAAATCTTGTAAGAACTGCTGTAGTTTAGCTGGATGGTCAATGATATTGCCACCAATCTTAATGACTAGTAAGGATTCCTTTTGCAATATGGTATCTACTGTAGACATGTTTTATAACTTGCTTTGTTCCAAAATGGAAGCAATGACTGCTTGTGCTGCCCATACCCTATTACCAGCTTCGTGGGTAACCAAACTATGTGGACCGTCCAAAATTTCATCACTCAATTCCACATTTCTTCTTACTGGTAAACAATGCATCACTTTGGCTTGATTGGTTAGTTTCATCTTTTCCTCAGTGAGCATCCAGTTGGGATCATTCTCATATACCTTACCATAATCTGTATAAGTACTCCAGTTTTTGACGTACACATAATCTGCGTCTTTTAGTGCTTCATCCTGATTATGGGTAATCACGGCTCCTTTGGTAAATTGCTCAGCCAGTTCATAATCTACTGGATGGGTAATCACAAAATCGGCTTCACCCCAAGCATTTACCCACTGTGCAAAACTGTTTGATACGCATTGGGGTAATGGTTTAATATGGGGTGCCCAGGTGAGCACGATTCTCGGTCGGCGCGGTTGGTTCCAGGTTTCTTGAATGGTAATAATATCGGTAAGTGATTGCAATGGGTGCAGGGTAGCACTTTCTAAACTAATCACAGGAACACCAGCATATTTGATAAACTGGTGAATAAACATTTCACTATAATCATCTTCTCTATTTTTCAAACCCGGAAAAGTACGGATACAAAGAATATCAAAATACTGACCCAAGATAGGTGCAGCGTCTTTTACGTGCTCTACCGTATTGCCACTCATGATGGCCCCTTCCTCAAACTCCAAAGCCCAACCTTCTTTGTCTACATTGAACACAATGGCTTCCATGCCCAAATTTTTGGCAGCCACTTGTGTACTTAAGCGGGTGCGCAAACTGGGATTCAAGAATAGCAGACCAATTCTTTTGTCAGCACCTAAATTTCTATCCTTAAAAGGATGTGATTTATAAGACAAAGCCTTTTTTACAAGACTGTTGATATTGTTTACATCATGAACGGAAATGAAATTTTTCATGGTGGTTTGTTTGGAAGTTTTATTTGAGTTCAATGGCCAAAGCTTCTAAAAATAAGTCAGCTTCTTTTTGAGTAATATTAAGTGCCGGCAACAAACGAATCACGTTTGGCTTGGCTTCTCCAGTAAAAATATGGTGTTTAAAAAGTAGGTTTTTCTTTACTTCTTTTTTGTCTTCTGGTAAATCAATGCCAATCATTAAACCCCTACCCCTTACTTCTCTAATATTTGGCAGTCCTTTTAATTCAGACATCAGGTAGTCGCCAATTTTATGCGCATTGGCCATAAGAGCGTCTTGTTCCATAATTTCTAAAACAGCTAAAGCAGCTGCACAAGCCAAATGGTTGCCACCAAATGTAGTACC
>JBEAPC010000074.1:0-13624 GCA_041164585.1 Bacteroidota bacterium | reverse complement strand
GATGCTACCGGAACAATTTCAGTTACCGGAAAATTACGTTCTGCCAAAACCTGCAACATTTTAGTGCCAACTAAGCCGGTGGCTCCTACTACGGCTACTTTCATTTTTTACCCTCCACCCCTCTTGGGGTTTTTAAAGAAATTAATAAATGGTTTAAATAAAAAAGGCCCTCCCATTTGGGAAGGCCTCTAGTTATATCTATCATACACAACGCAGAGTTACCTTCCCGTTAGAGAGGTTTCTTTGTACGTTTTGTATGTTTCAATGTCATCATGATGCGGTAAAATTATTGCGATTGATTAGTAATGCCAAAAATATTTTGACAAATTACTTAAACAAGGTCAATATCAAAGTTCACTAATTGCACAAATTCTGCCAATCTTACATCAATATCCGCTTTATTAATTTCGCGCAAGCGCTGTGTTCCAAATTTCTCAACACAGAAAGATGCCATAGCAGAACCTACAATAATGGCGGTTTTCATGTTCTCAAAAGAAATGTCTTTGGTCTTGGCCAAGTGACCAATAAATCCACCAGCAAATGTATCACCAGCACCTGTTGGATCAAATACTTCTTCTAATGGAAGGGCAGGAGCAAAGAATACTTTTTCTCCATGGAACAACAAAGCACCGTGTTCACCTTTCTTAATAATCAAATATTTTGGACCCATACCCATAATGGTCTTGGCCGCTTTTACTAAAGAATATTCACCACTCAATTGTCTGGCTTCACTATCGTTTACCATGAGTAGATCAACCATTGCAATGGTTTGTTTCAATTCTTCCATGGCAATTTCCATCCAGAAATTCATGGTATCCATGATGATTAACTTGGGTCTGTTTTTCAACTGCTCAATCACACTTCTTTGTACAGCAGGAACCAGGTTACCCAACATCAAGAATTCGCAATCCTGAAAAGATTCTGGAACAACGGGTTGAAAATTTTCCAACACATTCAATTGGGTATCAAGGGTATCACGGGTATTCATGTCCATATGATACTTACCACTCCAGAAGAATGTTTTCTCGTCTTTCTTAATTTGAACACCTTCTAAATCAACACCTCTAGCCGTTAATGCAGCCAGTTCAGAATCAGGAAAGTCTCCACCTACTACAGAAATTTGTTTGATAGGGGTAAAATTGCTGGCACACCAAGCAATATAAGTACCTGCACCACCAATGATTTTATCACTTTTACCAAAGGGAGTTTCAATGGCATCAAAAGCCATGGATCCAACTACTACTAAAGACATGATTTGAGGTTTGTTTTCGGTGTGCGAAACTAGGGCATTTGGGGCAAAACATGGCCTTTGAAAAGGCCTAATTGCCAATGATAGTTCGCTCAAAGCCCATATTTAGTAGAATAAAGCCAATTTTAGGGCATCTCATTAGGGAAATACAGCCTATCAAACTAACATGTAGAGAATTTTTGGCCCATTTTATCGCTAACACACGTTAGTATGTTATCTTTGCAGCATGGCCAGAATCAAAACCGATAACAACCTTACCAGAAAGGAAGTAATTGTTACAAAAGCTGCCACCCTATTCAGGGAAAAGGGTTTCAAGGCAGCCAGTATGCGTGATCTTGCAGAAGCAGTAGGTGTAGAAGCTGCAAGCTTGTATAACCATATTAAGTCAAAGACAGAATTGTTACACGAGCTCTGCTTTAGTGTAGCCAATAGATTCTTACATAAAATAGACGAAGTGGAATTGGAAAAAACCAGCTCCATTGAAAAAATTGAAAAACTACTCCGCTTCCATATCAATGAAATGATTCACCACTATGAAGAAGTGTATGTAAGTGATAGAGAATGGAAACATTTGAGTGACCCTTATTTGTCCAATTTTCAAAACCAACGCAGAATTTATAGAAAGCGTTTTGCCGCCATTATTGAAAATGGGATCAAACAAAAAGAAATCAAATCTATTGATGCCCCCACTGCGGTATTGATCATGTTACACGCCATCAGTGGCATTGAGAGCTGGCATAGATCAGTTCAAAAAATTAGCCCAGAAGAGTTAGAAGAAAACATGATTTCCATTTTAGTAGGTGGTTTGGTGAACCGATAAAACCTATTACCCTACATGAGATTTTATCCAATTAAGGTCAAAGACATTAGAAGTGTAACTGCTGATGCAGTGGTAGTTTCTTTTGAGATCCCAGAAAATATTGCTTCTGAATTTCAGTTTATTGCTGGTCAATACCTCAATATCAGAATTCAGATAGATGGTCAATTGCAGACCCGATCCTATTCCATTTGTAGTAGCCCAAATGAATCTGACTATTGTATTGCTGTAAAGCGATTGTCAAATGGGGTATGCAGCAATTATATCAATGACAAATTGCAAATAGGTGAGCTAGTAGAACTGGCAGCACCCATGGGCAAATTCAAGCACATACCAGACGCTCTAGCCGCAAATCATTATACAGCATTTGCAGCAGGCAGTGGCATTACCCCTATTATCTCTATCATCAAAACAGTACTTGCGCAGGAACCCAATAGTAGCTTTAAGTTGGTCTATGGCAATAAAAACCGCAAGTCCATTATTTTTAAAGAAGCCCTTGAAGCGCTCAAAGACAAATACCTACATCGCTTTAGCGTAATCCATATTTTATCTAGAGAGAAAACTGACGCTGATCTAAATTTTGGCAGAATTGACCAAGTAAAATTGGAGCAACTCATCAAACACCATTTACACCTGAATCAGGTAGACGCTTTTTTCCTTTGTGGCCCAGAAGCAATGGTAGCAAGCATTAGGGCGGCACTAGCAGAACAAAAAGTAGATGCTCAAAAAATCCATTTTGAATTATTTACGACTGCTCAAAAATCTAGTACCAAATTGGAAACAACTAAGCAGCAAAGCAGTGATGGACCAACTAGTGAAGTGCAAGTAATATTAGACGGCATTAGTTTTGATTTTCCTTTGGCTGTAAATGGACCAAGCATTTTAGATGCCGCCATGGCACAAGGCGCAGACCTACCCTTCTCATGTAAATCAGGTGTTTGTTGTACCTGCAAAGCCAGATTATTAGAAGGAGAAGTTGAGATGGATGTGGTCTATGGTTTGGAACCCGATGAAATTGACAGAGGCTTTATTCTCACCTGTCAATCGCACCCAAGATCTGCTAAGTTGGTGGTTGATTTTGATAGCAAATAATGCTATTTCAAAACAGGAGCCATTTTCTTTTGCCATATAGCATATCCTTTTGCATTCATGTGCAAATTATCAGCTACAAACAAAGAGCCATCTACAGAACCATCGGCCAATAACATGTCTTGGTGAATATCAATATAGCCAGTTCGATTTTGTTTTTTCAAGAAGGCTTTAATTAATGCATTGGCTTCTAAAAACACGGGCTCCATTTTCCACCTGCTAGGCGATGGTTTGATAGAAACAAACCAAATAGGTGTCTTAGGCAAAGACGTTCTGATTAATCCAAATAAGGTTTTAAAACGTTCTAATACTAGGGCTGCTTTTACAGTATCAGATGCTGCAATATCATTCTCCCCACAATAGATAATAATTTGTTTTGGCGCATAAGCTATAACCACATCATTCACATATCTAATCATGTCTGGTAAAGATGATCCACCAAATCCCCGATTGATCAATGGGTGTTCTGGAAAATAGGTCTGAGCATCGGTCCACTTGGTAAAAGAAGAACTACCTACCAATAGAATTTGCCCCTTAGCTGGAAAGCTTATACTGTCTTTAAGTTTAAAGGCTTGAATCTCTTTGTAGAATGGTGGATTCTGAGCAACCACAAAAAGATTGGAGCAGAGAAAAACTAGTAAGGCAAGGCCCTGTTTAAAATTTTTGATCATCATATTGGAAAGGTAAAACAAAGCCCAATGCCTTAACAGCTTAATAGGATTTTTCAATAAATATTTTAACGCTAACATTTGTTAGCTTTCTCTTATTTTAGTTAGATTTGTCACCTATGGAGCAAATAACAAACCAACTTCAGGAACAGTTCCAACAAAGGGTTGATGAGGAACAAAAGATTGAACCCAGGGATTGGATGCCAGAGAAATATAGGCAAACACTGATTAGACAAATTAGTCAGCACGCCCATAGTGAAATCATTGGCATGTTGCCAGAAGGCAATTGGATTACACGTGCCCCAAGTCTTAGGCGCAAAGCCATTTTATTGGCCAAAGTTCAGGACGAAGCTGGACATGGATTATATCTCTATTCTGCTGCTGAAACCCTTGGCATTTCCAGAGATGAGATGTATGAACAATTGCACAGTGGCAAAGCCAAATATTCTTCCATTTTTAATTACCCTACCCTAAGCTGGGCCGATATGGGCGCCATTGGTTGGCTTGTTGATGGAGCAGCAATATTGAATCAGATACCACTTTGTCGCACTAGTTTTGGTCCCTATGCAAGGGCCATGGTGCGTGTTTGCAAAGAAGAAAGTTTTCACCAGCGTCAAGGTTTTGAATGTTTGCTACAACTGAGCAAGGGTTCTGAGGTTCAGCGTCAAATGTGTCAGGATGCTATTAACAGATGGTGGTGGCCAAGTCTTATGATGTTTGGGCCCAAGGATGATGAGAGTCCTAATTCCAAATTGAGCATGCAATGGAAGATCAAAAGATTCACCAATGATGAACTGCGTCAGAAATTTGTAGACATGATTGCAGAACAAATTAAACTGCTAGGCATGGTGCTACCAGATCCAGATTTAAAATGGAATGAACAAACCAAACACTATGATTATGGTGAAATTAATTGGGATGAATTCAAACAAGTAATACAGGGTAATGGCCCATGCAATAAAGAACGTTTAGAAGCGCGTAAAAAGGCTTGGGCCGATGGCGCTTGGGTTAGAGATGCAGCTACTGCACACGCTGCTAAACAAGCTAATAAAAAAGCAAACGCTAATTCACTCACCAAAGAAACCCAGCAACCATGAGACTAATCATTCAAAAATATTTATACGGAGACTATGGCGATGGTCATGCAGGTGGTTTAGAACAAGCTAATAACCAAGACCAACAAAAAGAGTGGCCTTTATGGGAAGTCTTTATTCGAAGCAAACAAGGATTGGACCACAAACACGCTGGAAGCCTGCACGCGGCAGATGCAACTATGGCATTGGAAAATGCTAGAGACGTTTATACTAGACGCAATGAAGGCATGAGTATTTGGGTAGTTGAAAGCAAGCATATTCACGCTAGTGACCCAGATGCGACAGCTGAATTTTTTGAACCAGCCAATGACAAAATTTATAGGCATCCCAGTTTTTATGATTTGCCAGATTCGCTCAAGCACATGTAATTCCACCCACAAAATCACTTATGTTACAGCAATCCACTAGCAAGTTGATTTCAGAAGATCAACAAATTCAATACCTATTACATTTAGCAGACAATGCCTTAATTCTATCGCATAGAAATAGTCAGTGGTGTGGGCATGGACCCATTTTAGAACAAGACATTGCACTAACCAATATTGCGCTGGATCAATTGGGACAAGCCAGAAATTTATACCAATACGCAGCACTCTTAATCACAGAGAAAACTGGCATTCCCACTACAGAAGACCAATTGGCCTATCTAAGAGATGTGGGTGAATTTAAAAACTGCCTGATTGCGGAAATACCCAATGGAGATTGGGGGCAAACCGTTTTGCGTAATTTTTTAATGGGTAGTTACCAATTTTTTCTCTACCAAGAATTACAACAAATAGCTACTGGCCAACTAAAATCCATTGCAGATAAAAGCATCAAAGAAATTACCTACCATGTTAGGTGGAGTGCAGATTGGGTAGTGCGTTTAGGAGATGGCACAACAGAAAGTCATACAAGAATGGAACAAGCTTTGGAATTGCTTTGGAGTTATACCGGAGAAATGCTTGAACCCAGTGATTATGAGCAAGAACTAATTGGAACCCAGAGTACTTATATCAAAGCGGCCTGGGAAGCAAAAATTGCAGCTGTGTTAGCAGAAGCTAAACTAGATCATCCCAAGAATGATTGGATGCAATCAGGGGGGAAAAAGGGCATTCATACAGAACACTTGGGATACCTGTTAGCAGAAATGCAATTTTTACAAAGGGCCTATCCTGGACTGGACTGGTAATAAAAGAATCATGGAAACAACCAAGGTCATAGACAAAGAAAAAAGCATTTGGAACATACTAGAAACAGTTTGTGACCCAGAGATTCCTGTCTTGAGCATTATTGATTTAGGGATTATTAGAGCCGTAGCATTTAATGAAGCAACTAATATGGTTGAACTAACCATAACACCCACTTATACAGGCTGCCCTGCCATAGACATGATTGGTGCTCAGATTAGAATGGCATTGGCTGAAGCAGGTTTTCATCAAGTAAAAATTCAACAAATACTATCACCCGCCTGGACCACGGATTGGATGACTGAAAGCGGTAAACAGAAACTCCTAGCCTATGGCATTGCACCTCCAGTAGCCAGTAACTTTAATCAGGTTTATTTAGAAGATTTAGAAATTGCTTGTCCCAACTGTGGCGCTACCAATACCAAACTAGTGTCTGAATTTGGCAGCACTGCTTGTAAGGCTTTGTTTCAATGTAAGGATTGTTTAGAGCCCTTTGATTATTTCAAATGCCATTAAAATCCTACAAAGGATTAGTATATTTAAATAGACCAATTATTCATTTCAACTAAGCACTATGTCTTCCATCATTTTTCATATTGACAACGGGATTGCAAAAATCCAGTTCAACAGACCAGACAAACTCAATTCTTTTAACAGAGAAATGGCCCTACTCTTGCAACACTATTTAGACGAGTCAGCCTCTTTAAAAGAAGTTCGCTGTATTTTGATCACGGGTATTGGAAAAGGATTTTGTTCTGGCCAAGACCTAGCAGAAGTAATTGATCCAAATGGACCAGGAATGGACAAGATTTTGAGCGAACATTTTAATCCCATTATTAAGAAAATCAGGAATATTCCCAAACCCGTTGTAGCTGCCGTAAATGGTGTGGCGGCTGGCGCAGGAGCTAATATAGCATTGGCCTGTGATATAGTGGTAGCAACTGCTTCCGCCTCTTTTATTCAGGCATTTTCTAAAATTGGGCTGATTCCAGACAGCGGTGGCACTTATACCTTACCAAGACTTATTGGATTGCAAAGGGCTTCCGCTCTAATGATGTTGGGTGACAAAGTAAGTGCTCAAGAAGCTTTTCAAATGGGTATGATTTACAAAGTATTTGACAATGAAAACTTTGAAGGTGAAACCACTAGTTTGGTGAATCAATTAGCTATAATGCCCACCAAGGCCTTGGCTTATATTAAACACGCATTGAATCAATCTTTTAGTAACAATATGGAAGAACAGTTGCAACTAGAAGATAACTATCAACAAAAAGCAGCTGCCACCGCAGACTTTAAAGAAGGGGTTGCTGCATTTTTAGAAAAGCGCTTGCCCCAATTCAAAGGAGAATAAATATGGATCAGAAAGCATCAGCCAAATTAGTGGCAGAAAAAGTATTTGAAAAAGATTTGTTTAGCCAGTGGTTGGGCATTGAGATCTTAGAAATCAAAGAAGGATATAGTAAGATTGCCATGATTGTGCGTGAAGAGATGATCAATGGATTAGGCATTGTTCATGGAGGTATAGCTTTCTCTTTGGCGGATTCTGCTTTTGCCTTTGCTTGCAATAACCGCAACAATCTTTCTGTGGCACTAGATACCAGTATCAATTTTCTAAAACCTGTGCACGTTGGAGATAGACTAGAAGCCATTGCTACTGAAGTTCATAATGGCCGTTCTACGGGGCTCTATCAAATTAGCATCAGCAATCAAAACCAAGTTGTGGTGGCCATTTTCAAAGGCACTTGTTTTAGAACTGGAAAAACCATTCTCTAATGATTTATTCTTTTAAAGGATTTATACCTGTAATTCATGAATCTGCTTTTGTGCATCCCCAAGCATCCGTTACCGGAAATGTAATCATTGGACGCAATGTATATATTGGACCAGGCGCAGCCATTCGTGGAGACTGGGGAGGCATTATCATTAAAGACGGATGCAATGTGCAAGAGAATTGCACCATTCATATGTTTCCAGGTACTACCGTTACTTTAGAACAAAACGCACATATTGGTCATGGTGCCATTATTCATGGTGCGCATATTGGAAAGGATTGTCTTGTTGGAATGAATGCGGTGATTATGGACAATGTAATCTTGGGAGAAGGATCCATTGTTGGTGCATTAAGCTTTGTAAAAGCAGATGAACAGTTTGCATCGCACAGCTTAATAGTGGGCAACCCTGCAAAAAAAATCAAGGACGTAACAGATGAGATGTTGAACTGGAAAAAAATGGGGACGCAATTATATCAATCCCTACCTGAAGAAATGCGCAAAGAATGGAAAGCTTGTGAACCATTAAGAGAAATACCAGCCAATAGGCCAACCCAAGAATCACTTTACCAGACTTGGAATGACTTGCAAGCCGCTGCCAAAAAAGATTGACGTAACTTTGCCGCCAACCGGCTAATAGCCATAATTTTCAAATAGTGTCAGAGAAAAACAATTTTATAGACTATATCCGCATTTTTGCCCGTTCAGGTCATGGCGGACCAGGCGCGTCACACTTGATGCGCAATAAGCTTACTGCTATGGGCGGACCCGATGGCGGCGATGGTGGACGTGGTGCGCATATTATCCTCAAGGGCAATAGCAATCTTTGGACCCTTTTACACCTGCGTTATTTTAAAAACGTATTGGCAGAGAATGGTGAAAGAGGTAGTAAGAACAATTGCACAGGTAAAGACGGAGAAGATATTATTATTGAAGTTCCATTGGGAACGGTTGCAAGAGACGAAGAAACTGGAGAGATAGAAGCAGAGATTCTTGAAGACGGACAAGAAATTATTTGGTTAAAAGGTGGAAGAGGTGGTTTGGGTAATAGCAATTTTGCCACTCCAACCAACCAAGTACCTGACCACTCACAACCTGGCGAACCCGGTGTAGAAGGATGGAAGAACCTAGAGCTGAAAGTATTGGCAGACGTGGGTTTGGTGGGATTTCCTAATGCAGGAAAATCTACTCTTTTATCCGTACTTACCGCGGCAAAACCCAAAATAGCCAACTACGCGTTTACCACATTGGTACCGCAATTGGGTATGGTAGAATATAGAGACAACAAATCTTTTTGCATTGCAGACTTACCAGGAATTATTGAAGGCGCTGCAGAAGGCAAGGGTTTGGGACATCGTTTTCTGCGTCATATTGAACGCAATTCTGCCCTTTTATTTTTGATTCCGGCAGATAGTGATGATCATAGAAAAGAGTTTGAGATTTTAAGAAATGAGTTACAAGAATACAATCCAGAACTCTTACAAAAAGACTTTGTCATAGCAGTTAGTAAGTCTGATATGCTAGATGATGAACTAAAAAAAGAAATTACTAAGGAATTACCCAAGGGCATTCCCATTGTCTTTATTTCTTCTATTACCAACAAAGGTCTTACTGAATTGAAAGACTTACTTTGGGATACTTTGAATAAACCACAAAAATAATTGACTAATTAACTATTTGATTTACAATAGATTAAACCCTGTTAACTTTTGGATAACAGGGTTTTTTTATTTTTTCGGGGTTACCTTTCTTTCATCTGGGTATTAATTGTTGTAACAGCGACCGAGGATGTACATCTTAAAATGCCGGTCAATCTCGCTGAATTGCACGCTTCGAAGCTACGCTTCACCATCTAAGAAAATTGCTTGTTGTATTTGACGACTGCTTGTGCCATCAAGATTTTTTTATCGTCACAAATTTATTAATTGAAAAATTACAACATCATGAAAAACCAAACATTGAACACCATCGCAAAAAGATTTTTTTTGGGTAACCTTGTTGCCGCATTATTGATTCTTTCTGCCAACGCAACCACTGTAAATAACAAGTCTTGGGATATTGATCCTACAGGCAAAAAAGCAGATGTAAAATTTGTAGGTTCTGCTTCTGAAAACCTGTTCTTCAACGTTAAATACACTAACGAAACTGGTGCAAACTTTAAAGTATTTGTACTGGATGAAAACGGTGAAACCTTGTTCCAAGAGCGTTACAACACAAAGAATTTTGACAAAAAATTCATGTTCCCTGGTAACCCAGACGTAAACAAATTGACCTTCTTAATCCAATCTGACAAAGGATTGTTCAAAGAAATCTTTGACGTAAAAGTAATTACGCATGTAGTTGCAGAAGTAAGCGTTAAAAAAGGATAATTAGTAAGTAGTAGTAAAAGAGAAAAACCCCGCACCATTACTGTTGCGGGGTTTTCTTTTTGTTCTATTGAATAAGTTGGCTCATAGCCTATCGGCCATAGCCATGCTTTTATTTATCCTGTATTGGACTAAGTAATACTGCTTGGTTACCTGTGCCCTTATTAAATCCACGCAATACCAAGGTATAAGATTTTCCAGCTGTTGCATCAAAGCTGGGCAATTGGGTAATCAAAACATTGGTTCCTGCTATTACCGCTGAAACACTAAATGGACCTGGGTCAATAGCAGTATAGGAAACATAAGAACCAGTGTTTTTATGATCTAAATAGGTTCTACTGGTAAATAATTTATTGGAAGTATTTCCGGCTTTGATAATGTCTAGAGAAGGTGTGCCACTCACATAATTAAAAAAGCGTACAAAAGCTTTTCCTGCTGGAGGATCAGTTCTATCGTCTTGAAAAATATCTCCTTTTAAAATTGCTACTGAATCATATACTATAGCTGAATAATGATTATTAGCAGCTAGTGCAATATTACCCGCCAATAAAATATTAGTTGTGGTTGCTTGATTTACTGATAAGGAAGTTGCTGCTGCATTAATAGACTGATAAGCAGAAGGACCAGGATAGGTTACATTCCCTACCACTAATGCGCTATTTAAATACAGATCCATGGCTCCAGAGTTTGGAGACATATTGATAAAACGCAGATTTGCAGTGGATTGATTATCGGATTTTTTACAAGAAATACTAAACAGCATACAAATGGCTGCTGCTACTGATAGGATGTGATTTTTCATTGGTAGGTATTTGTTGATGGGACTGTAATATTAAGGATTTTTTAATGCATAAAAAAGCCCCGAAAAATTCGGGGCTTGAATATCTAGCAAGTATTGAATTTGAAAACTATCCAACAGCTTCACTCTGCATACTCTTAGAGCTTTTCTTCCTGTCTTCTTCATTCAGGATTACTTTACGCATGCGGATGATTTTTGGAGTTACTTCAATACACTCATCTTGTTGAATATATTCCATACACTCTTCCAAAGTGAATTGCAATTTTGGTGTAATGCGAACACTGTCATCACTACCGCTTGCACGGTGGTTGGTCAGTTTCTTCATTTCCACGGCGTTTACGTTTAGATCACCTGGCTTAATATGTTCTGCAATAACTTGTCCTACATAAACCTCTTCACCTGGCTCAATAAAGAATGCGCCACGATCTTGTAATTTATCAATAGAATAAGCAGTGGTAGTTCCTTGGAATTTAGAAATCAACACACCGTTATTTCTTCCGGGGATGGGTCCTTTCCATGGTTTGTATTCAATAAAGCGGTGCGCCATTACAGCTTCACCAGCAGTGTTGGTTAACATTTGAGAACGTAGACCAATCAAACCTCTTGAAGGAATTTCAAACTCCAAGTGTTGCATTTGACCCTTGCTTTCCATGATCTGCATTTCACCCTTACGCTGAGTAACAAGGTCAATAACCTTTCCGCTAAATTCAGCTGGAACGTCTACTACCAAGTTCTCATAAGGTTCGTGTTTCTTGCCGTCAATAGTTTTAACCAATACTTGAGGGTTACCAACGGTTAATTCATAACCTTCTCTACGCATGGTTTCTACCAAGATCCCCAAGTGCAAGATACCGCGGCCAAATACCAAGAAGCTATCAGCACTGTCCGTATCTTCTACGCGCAATGCCAAGTTCTTTTCAGTTTCTTTCATCAAGCGATCACGCAAGTGACGAGATGTAACAAACTTTCCGTCTTTACCAAAGAAAGGAGAGTTGTTAATGCTGAAAGTCATGCTCATGGTAGGTTCATCTACACTAATCACTGGCAATCCTTCAGGATTGTCAAAATCAGTAATAGTATCACCAATATTAAAGTCTTCTAATCCAACAACGGCACAAAGGTCACCAGAAAGAACTTCTGATACTTTGCGTTTACCCATTCCTTCAAATACGTACAACTCTTTTACTTTATTTCTCTTGAAAGTTCCGTCAGCAGCAACCAATGCAATAGTCTGGCCTTCTTTGATGGAACCTCTAGTTACTTTACCAATGGCAATACGGCCAAGGAAAGAAGAGTAATCCAAAGAAGTAATCTGCATTTGCAGGGTACCTTCATTTACTTTAGGAGCTGGCACGTGTTTGATAATGCCATCCATCAAAGCCAAGATATCTTCTGTTTTGGTTAGGCTATCATTAAACCAACCGTTCTTACCACTACCATAGAATGTAGGGAAGTTCAATTGCTCTTCAGTAGCATCCAAGTTGAAGAATAATTCAAAAACGGCATCGTGCACTTCATCAGGACGGCAGTTTTCTTTATCTACTTTGTTAATCACCACAATTGGGTGCAGGTTCAGGTGCAAGGCTTTCTGTAATACAAAGCGAGTCTGTGGCATGGGTCCTTCAAAGGCATCCACCAAGAGGATAACCCCATCAGCCATTTTCAAAACGCGTTCTACTTCACCGCCAAAGTCACTGTGGCCGGGAGTATCAATCACATTTATCTTAACTCCGTTATAAGTAACGGCTGCATTCTTACTGAAGATAGTGATACCACGTTCTCTTTCAAGATCGTTGCTATCCATAATCAATTCTCCGGTATCCTGGTTGTCGCGGAATACCTTGGTAGTTTGCAAAATGCGGTCTACCAGTGTGGTTTTGCCATGATCCACGTGGGCGATAATGGCAATGTTTCTTATTTCCATGTAAATTTTTAAGGCTGCAAAGGTACGGCTTTAGTCCCGAGGGGCAATGGGCAACCGAAAACTTAACAGCTTTCTGCTAGACTCTTACATAGATTTTTCGTTTGTCCAAGACCCAACCAACGCTCCAACAAAGCAGCATAAAAGAGACAGCAAAGGCCAAAGAGCCCCAATAATCACCAATATAAATAAATATATTACTATATATCCAGCTGAATAAGTTAGAATTATCGCCCGCAGGGATGATATACAGGAGAATCACCAAGATCTCAGACAGGAGGTAGACAAAAAGGGGATTTTTACCCAATACCTCAAAGAAATAAGCATATTTGGTTCGCTTTTTAAACTCAATTAGGTAGATAATGGCGGCCAAAATCACACAATCCAGCCCTACGGTAATCAAAACAAAGCTAGAAGTCCATAGTTTTTTGTTAATGGGGAAGCTCATATTCCAACAATAGGCCAAGAACAACAAAACAGCTCCAGCCAATAACAATTTGGCCAAACCCTCATAATCTTTACCCTTTTTCTGAACATACTGACCTACTAAGAAGCCCCCTACTACATTGGCCACTGCGGGCATAGTACTCAATAATCCTTCTGGGTCAAAAGCAATGCCTTCACCATGGTACAAATGGGATTCACCAAATAACCAGAGGTCTAGTTTTTGACCCGCATTACCA
>JBEAPC010000073.1:0-9676 GCA_041164585.1 Bacteroidota bacterium | reverse complement strand
AGAAACGGAAGAAACAGATTTGCTGGGCAGATACACCACTGAATTTTATTCCAACGTACAACAGCGTGATCAATTATTAGAAATTTTAAGCAAAGAAGGAACAGTAAAAAACCTGGAAATTCAAATTAATAAAAAAGGCGGCAACAAAGCAGATTGTTTGGTTTCTACGGAAATCATTTCATTTCATGGAGAGACTATGTTACTTTCTGGGTTTATAGACATTTCTGATAGGAAGCAATCAGAAACCCTTTTGGCAATCAATGAAGAAAGATTTAGGTCTTTGTATAATAGAACACCTGTAATGTTGCATTCTTTGAATCAAGAAGGTGAGTTTCTAAGTGTGAGTGATTATTGGTTAGCCAAAATGGGCTATCAAAGAGAGCAGGTGATTGGCAAGCACATGAGTCATTTTTTCACAAAGAGTTCTATTGTAAGAAGAGAGTTAGAAAGAATGGATGAATTCTTTAAAAAGGGCTATGATTTTGATATTCCTTATCAAGCCATTAAGCGCAATGGTGAAACAATGGATGTGCTTATTTCTGCCATTTTAGAAAAGGATCAAGATGGCCAAACGCAAAGAATTCTTTCTGTAATGCAAGACATTACTGAAAAGAAAAAATTGGACATTGCGTTACAGAAATCGGAAGATAATTTAAGAACAGTTTTTGAAAATACAGATACCGGTTATGCACTTTTAGATGCTGATTTTTATATCATATCTTTTAATCAGGCCATGCAAAAATTTGCTGAGGATGATTTGTTTAAAACCTTGCATCTCTACACTTATTCTATATTGTATTTTGCTGAGGCTCGCCAACAGGCACTTTTGCAGGCAATGAACGCGGTTTTAAAAGGGCAAACCATCAGTTATGAGATTAATTATGTGCAGGCTGATGGTTCGGACAAATGGTATAGGATGAATATGTATCCTGTATTTGATAAAAACGAAAAAGCTGCCGGTATTATCATGGCAGTGGAAGATATAAATGAAAGAAAGCAAAATGAAATCCAACTCAATAGAATTGTCAAAGAAATTACGGATTATAAACTTGCTTTAGACGAATCTTCCATAGTGTTTCTTACAGATGAGAAGGGGATGATAAGCTATGCAAATGAAAATTGCTTGCGGATGACCCAGTTTTCAAAAGAAGAAATTTTGCATAAGAACATGCATTTTCTAAATTCTGGTTATCATAGCCGAGAATTTTTTACCAATCTTTGGCAGACCATTCAAAAAGGAGAAATATGGAAAGGGGAAATCAGGAATCGCAATAAAAGCGGTCAATATTTTTGGGTAGACTGTACCATTGTTCCCTTTATTGATAAGGATAGAAATCCTTATCAATATATTGCCATACAAAGGGATATTACCTTGAGTAAAAATGCAGAAATTGAATTGAACAAATCTTTTGGTTTAGTCAATGAACAAAATAAGCGGCTTTTGAATTTCTCCTATATTGTATCTCATAATCTTAGGTCTCATACTAGTAATATTCTTTCAATTCTTAATTTCCTTGAAAAAGAATCTTCAGAAAAGGAACGTTCTGAATTAATGATGCACCTTAAAAAAGTGTCAAGATCTTTAAATGACACACTCTTTAATCTAAATGAAGTGGTGTCTATTAGAAATAATATCAATTTATTGATTGAGCCACTAAATTTATTGGAGTATATCAATCAAGCATTAAAGGTTCAAAGTGAATTAATTGCTATTAAAAAAGCAGAGATTTTTAATAGGGTATCTGAAAATTGTATCATTAATTGTAATCCAGCATACTTAGAAAGTATCTTGCTGAATTTTATATCAAATGCCATCAAATACAGCCACCCTGATAGGGTGCCAGTTTTAGAGATTGATGTTCATCAGCAGCAAAATCAATTGCTACTTGAAATTGCGGATAATGGTATTGGAATTGATTTGGAAAAAAATGGAGACAAGCTTTTTGGCATGTACAAAACCTTTAGCAACAATCCAGATGCTAGAGGAATTGGGTTGTTTATTACCAAAAATCAAATTGACGCCATGGGTGGACGGGTTGAAGTAAAAAGCGAATTAGGTAAAGGAACCCGCTTTAGTATTTATTTCAACAATCCTGCATCTATAAATCAAATTTAATTCCTTGCGCTAAGGGTAGTTTGTCACTCCAATTAATTGTATTGGTTTGTCTACGCATATATGCCTTCCATGCATCACTGCCGCTTTCTCTTCCACCCCCTGTTTCTTTTTCACCACCAAAAGCACCACCAATTTCTGCACCGCTAGTTCCAATATTTACATTGGCAATGCCACAGTCACTACCGGATTGCGAAAGAAATTTTTCCGCTTCCCGCATATTTAGGGTCATAATTGCAGACGACAATCCTTGTGGAACCCCATTTTGAATGGCTATTGCCTGGTCTAAGGTTTGATATTTAATTAAATATAAAATGGGGGCAAAAGTTTCGTGTTGAACTATTTGGTAATGGTTTTCTGCTTCCGCAATACAAGGTTTAACATAACAACCACTTTCATATCCGGAACCAGTAAGTACAGCTCCTTCTACAATAAAACGGCAGCCCTCTTTTTCCCCTTTTTCAATAGCATCTAGGTACATTTTAACCGCATCTTGATCAATCAATGGTCCAACGTGGTTATTGGCGTCTAGTGGATTACCAATTCTGATTTGACTATAGGCCTTAACTAGTTTTTCTTTAAAACTATCATATACTTTTTCGTGTATGATGAGTCTTCTAGTAGTAGTGCAGCGTTGACCAGCTGTTCCTACGGCACCAAATACAGCCCCTATCAATGACATGTCAAGATCTGCGTGTTCAGAGATAATAATGGCATTGTTACCTCCTAATTCAAGAATACTTTTTCCAAGTCTGGCACCAATAGCTGCACTTACTGCCTTACCCATTCTGGTTGATCCTGTTGCAGATACCAATGGAATAGATGGATCATTACTCATCCATTCACCAATTTCACGCCCACCTTGAACCAAACAATTGACACCTTCAGGCACATCATTCTTCTTGAATACTGTTGCAACAATATGTTGAATAGCTATGCCACACAAAGGGGTTTTCTCACTAGGTTTCCAAATGGTAGTGTTTCCGCAAATCCAAGCCAAAGCTGCATTCCAGCTCCAAACGGCCACAGGGAAATTAAAAGCAGATATGATACCAACAACACCCAATGGATGCCATTGTTCGTACATTCTATGTGAGGGCCGTTCACTATGCATGGTCAAACCATATAATTGTCTAGATAAACCAACTGCAAAATCACAGATATCAATCATTTCCTGCACTTCTCCATAACCTTCTTGTAGGCTTTTGCCCATTTCAAAACTCACCAATTTGCCTAATGAATCTTTGTTTTCCCTTAATGCCTGACCAATTTGTCTAACAACTTCGCCTCTTTTAGGTGCAGGCCAATTGCGCCATTCTAAAAAGGCTTTTTTAGAAACTTCTATAGTATTGGTATACGCGGTTAGATCTGCAGTTTCAACACTAGCAATCAATTTTCCATCAACTGGCGAAAATGATTCAATGATACTACCACTGGTTGCTATCCAATTGGATCCAGTAGATACACCTTTGTTTTGATTTTCTATGCCAAGCAAACGTAAGAAGTCCATAACAGGTTTTTTACAAAGTTAGGGCTTAAGCGTTATTTGCTGGCTTAGTTAAGGTTCTTATTTGTTTTTGGAATGTTGTAATAAGAGGTCATAAACATTGCTATAACTACTCCCAATGGGAATTTCCTTACCTGCTACCACCAGTTTGGTTTTGCTAAATTTTTCTATTTTGGCTAAGGGTACAATGAAAGACCTATGAACCCGAATAAAATCTCGGGGTGGGAGCTTTTCTTGAATGCTTTTAAGGGTCATCAAGGTTAATACAGGGCTGGGCTTTATGTATAATTTTATATAATCATCTAGGGCTTCTACTAACTCAAGGTCTTTGAGATTGATTTTCATGATTTCGTAATTCACTTTTACGAAAATAGAATTCAACTGTAATTCCTGGGACCCCAAGAACTCTAAATATTCTTTGGCTTTATAGGCTGCTTTTAAAAAACGATCATATTCAAAGGGCTTTAGTAAATAATCAACAGCATCTACATTAAAACCTTCTACAGCAAAGTCTTTATAAGCAGTAGTAAATACAACTGCTGGTTTTTCAACTAAGGATTTATAAAATTGTAATCCATTAATATCAGGCATTTGAATGTCTAAAAAAAGCAGGTCAACTTTATTTTCTTGTAACCATTTTTTTGCTTCATCCGTATTTGAAAATACTTTATCCAATTGCAAAAAGGATATTTTAGCACAGTATTCGCTGATTAATTGAAGTGCCAGTGGCTCGTCATCTATGGCTATGCAGTTTATCATGATGTTGTAATCTCAAGGTGTACAAGATAGAAATTATCCTTTATTTCATTTGTGAGTGTGTATTTGCCAGGATACATCAATTCTAGTCTACGTTTTACATTGTTGATGCCAATCCCGGTATTTTCCATCATATTGTTCTCTGTTGGAACAATAAAATTGCTTGAAAATAATGTAATGCTATTAGGCAGTGCCTCTATTCTTATTTCTATATGGGAATCTGATTTGGTACTTATGCCATATTTAAAGGCATTTTCTACAAATGGAATAAAAACCAATGGTGCTACAAGTTTCTCATCTATCAATCCTTTTGCAGAAAAAGCAACTGTTGTTTTTTCTGTTAGCCTTACTTGTTGTAATTCAATATAATTTTTGATAAAGTCAACCTCATTACGTAATGCTACTTGCTCTTGTGTAGTCTCAGTTAATATATAACGCATGATAGATGAAAGCTTCATCACAGCAGGGGCCGTTTTTTCACTTCTTACAACTGCTAATGAATAAATATTATTCAAAGTATTAAAGAAAAAATGGGGATTGATTTGCGATTTTAAAAAGGAAAGTTCCGTTTGAAGCTTTTGACTCTCTGTTTCTTTTCTGGTTTCTTCTGTTTGTAGCCATCGTTGAATAACAGAAATGCAGGTTCCTACTGTGAAGACCAATAAAAAGATGGCAATATTAAAAAAGTCTACAAAGGATCTTCTACTATTTCCGGTTCTGGGTCTGCCTCTACCAGGTGTATTGGATGGAAAGGTCCTGATTTCTGGTGGTGCAATCCAAGTTGCTATGTATTTAGGAACATAGAGGTACATTATTAAAAAACAGAAAATGGTAAAAGTGTAGATTAACCATTTTTCCTTCATTAGTAGTTTTGGAATTAGTATCAATGTGTTCAAATAGTAAAAAAAGACCAAGAACAGGTTATTACAAATGATACTTGCAATCATATGATCGCTCATAGAAAAATTAGCATCCAACATTCTTGGAAAGAATACTAGATAGGGTAGGGCAAAGAAACAAGCCCAAGCCGCTATATGTGCTATAATGGTAACAATCTTTTTATTTGAGCTAATCAAAGTCCTATTATTTTCATTAAATGTAAAAAATCCACCTGAAACAAGTTTCAAATTTAACCCCTACGGCAGAGTAGGGGCTTTAATATGGGTGAATAAGGGACTCTTATCGGTGAAGCGGACTAATAGGATTCCGAATTGTTGGGGAAATCCTTGCTTTTTACATCTGAAATGTATTGTGAAACTGCTTGATGAATACTGGCTTCCAAGTTTAAATATTGGCGGATAAAACGTGGTTTAAATTCCTGATTGATCCCCAAAAGATCATGCATGACCAATACTTGGCCGTCACAATCTTGCCCAGCTCCAATACCAATGGTGGGAATTTCTAAGCTTTTTGAAACGGTATTGGCTAGTATTGCAGGGATTTTTTCAAGTACAATAGCAAAACAGCCGGATTGTTCTAGTAAAAGGGCATCAGATTGTAGTTTTTCTGCTTCTGCTGCATCTTTTGCCCTAACTGCATAAGTTCCAAACTTATAGATGGATTGAGGTGTTAGACCAAGGTGGCCCATAACGGGAATACCTGCAGCTACAATTCTTTTAATACTTTCCGAAATCTCTGCTCCACCCTCCATTTTTACGGCGTGTGCGCCAGACTCTTTCATGATTCTAATGGCAGATGCAAGGGCAATGTCAGAATTGGATTGATAAGATCCAAAGGGAAGGTCTACTACCATCAAACTTCTTTCAACCGCTTTTCTCACACATTGGGCATGGTAAATCATCTGATCCAACGTTATGGTAACGGTGGTTTCATTTCCTCCCATGACATTGCTGGCACTATCCCCAACCAAGATCACGTCTATACCTGCTTTGTCAAAGATTTTGGCAAATGAATAATCATATGCTGTAATCATGGAGATTTTTTCTGCTTTTTTTTTCAGGTTTAACAGTGTATGAGTAGTGATTTTTTTTGGGTCTTGTGACATGTGTTAATTGGATTTCTGTGCGGGTATTTGTTCCTATTTAGCCTTTTTGCAATTCACTATATAGATGTTGAATTAAGCCATCAGCCAATCCAATCTTTGGTACATATATTTCGTCAGCATCTGCCCATCGCATAGCATTGATATAAATTTGAAGTGCAGGAACAATTACGTCTGCACGATCTTCTCGCAATTTGTAGGTTTGAATCCGCTCTTGTAAGTTAAAGCTGGAAAACTCTTTTAAATAATCTTTTAATAAGTCTAAGCTTAAAGGTTTTCCGTCTTTTTTCTTGCTCAATGAAAAAATCTTATTGATATTGCCTCCAGTTCCAATGGCAATAATTTTTTTATAGCCCTTGGTCTTTTGTTTGATATAGTCTTTCATCTCAGACCAAAGCCGGTCTTCAACCATATCTTTTAACAAGCGAATAGTTCCTATATTAAATGATTTTTTGAACACCAAACGACCTTCTGCAAAAAATGTTAATTCGGTACTACCGCCTCCCACATCCATATACATATAACTATGATCTGTATCCATTTGTTCCGCTACGTGATTTTCATAAATTAAAGAGGCTTCAAGGTCGCCACTAATAATTTCAATACTAATGCCAGTTTCCATTCTTACTTTCCTAATCACTTCTTCACTATTGCTGGCGTCTCGCATAGCACTTGTGGCACAAGCAATTGAATGATTTACCCCATAAGCATTCATTAAATGGCTATAGGCTTTCATAGTTTGAAGAATCATTCCTTTTTTTTCTTTTGAAATCTCTCCTTTTTCAAAGACTTCAAATCCTAGTCGTAAAGGAACCCTAACCAAATTCAATTTATTGAACACTGTTTTGCCACTATTGTCAAATGCAGGTTCTGCAATCAGCAACCTTGCCGCATTACTCCCTATATCAATGGCTGCTAATCTCAAATCAGTTAAGTTTTTTATTCAGGTATTGGTAGGTTTCTATCTGGGAACGAACCGGTTTCTTGACAATGTAAGGTACATAGTTGTTGCTTAAATCTTGATTGAGTATACGGGCTTTTACATTATCCCTTAATTGAATGTGGATAATATCCAATAATTCAGATTTTAAACTGGGGTCAGTTACTTCAATGGCCGCTTCTACGCGATGGTCTAAATTTCTAACCATCCAGTCTGCGCTAGAAAGGAAAACCCGCTCTTTACCATCATTATGGAAAATCATCACTCTAGCGTGCTCTAAATATTCGTCAACAATACTAATGGCGGTTGGTGTTTTCTTGAATTTTTTATTCTCCAAAATGGGGCAAAAAATACCTCGAACTATCATTTTTATTTCAACTCCCGCAGTAGCTGCTTCGTATAATTTATCAATAAGTAATGTGTCACTAAGTGAATTTACTTTTAGAATAATTTTAGCGTTCTTCCCTGATTTTGCAGTTTTAATTTCTTTATTAATCAGTAAAAGAATTTCTTTTCTCATGTTATTTGGGCAAACCTTTAGTGTTTTACAAGCAATTAAAGGTGCGGAACCCAATTTCCAGTTTTCTAAGTATTTAAAAATTCGATTGATGTCTGCCATCACATTTCGGTTACAAGTCATTAGACAATGGTCACCATAAACTTTTGCTGTAGACTCATTTAAATTGCCCGTACTAACAAAACCATATTGGATGGTTTTATTTGCTTTTCTTTTTTTGATGATACAAAGCTTTGCATGGATTTTCATTTTTGGAACACCTAACAATACTTTTACTCCTTCTTCTTCCAATACTTTTTTCCATTCTAAATTGGCTTCTTCGTCAAATCTGGCTTTTAGTTCTAACATGACTACCACTTCTTTGCCATTCCTTGCTGCATTGATTAAGGCGTTGATAACTTTAGAATTAGCCGCCAAGCGATATGCCGTAATTTTAATAGAATTCACATCTGGGTCCATGGCAGCTTCCCTTAACAGATCAATGATTGCGTTAAAAGAGTGGTAAGGAAAATTCAATAAAAGATCTTTTTTTAAGATAACATCCGTTACTCTCATGGATGTTTTTAATTGTGGATGTGTAAAAGGTGGATTTCTTTTATTAGTTGTTTTAAATACATCTGGGAAATCCATGAAATGTCTAAAATTATGAATTCGCCCTCCGGGTATAATATTACTTTTTCTATTAAGACTTAATTTTTGAATAAGATATTCTAATAAACCTGCATCCATTTCTCTATCATATACAAATCTTACAGGTTTGCCTTTTCTTCTATTCTTAACTCCTTTTTCAATCCGTTCTACAAAACTTGTACTAACATCGTTGTCCAAATCTATTTCGGCATCCTTTGTTACTTTAAAAACATGGGATTCAAATTGATCAAATTCAAAATAAGAAAAAATAAAGGGTAGGTTAAACCTGACTACGTCTTCTAGCAAAATAATCTGTGTTTCTCCTGCTTTGGATGGTAGTATCACAAAACGTCCTACTGCTTTTGCAGGTATTTCTATTAAGGCATATTTCTGTTTATAGGCAGAATTATTTTTTGACATTACCACACCCAAATAAATACTTTTGTCTCGCAAATAGGGTAGTTGTGGCAAACTTTCAATCATCAATGGAATGATATTAGATCTGACTTCTTGATCAAAAAATTGTTTTACAAACAATTGCTGTTCTCTGTTCAATTGTTTTTCATTAATCAAAGAAATTTTTTCCTTCTTTAAATCCTTCAATATTTCTTCCCAAATCCTATTGAATTCGCGTTGTTGTTTTAAAACGGTAGTTTGTATTTGATCCAATACTTTCTGAGGAGAGTCCTCTAAGTGAAAGTTAACTTTTTTATTCTTCTCTGCATATTCCAACATCCTTTTTAAAGTGGCCACTCTAACACGGAAAAATTCATCCATATTATTAGAAAAGATGCCTAAAAATTTGATTCTAAGTTTTAGGGGTACTTCGGGGTCATTGGCTTCTTGCAAAACCCTTGCATTAAAACTAAGCCAACTAATATCTCTTTGTATAAACTGTTTCTTTGCCATGCTAAAATGTATCTATCACAAATTTATAGAAACGGCTAATTGGCTTATGTTAAGTTTGCAAACCAAACTAGGAATGTGAAGCCTTGATTTGTTGAATTAAACCTGTTGTTGAAAATCCGGCAACAATTGGATTGATAATCACTTTGCCACCATTTGCAATTACTTCTTTTGCTCCTACAATTTGTTCAATGGTATAGTCTCCACCCTTGACTAGAAAGTCAGGTAAAAGATGGGTTATCAAGTTTAATGGAGTATCTTCTTCAAAAATGACAACAGCGTCTATAATGGCTAAACTAGCCAAT
>JBEAPC010000072.1:0-13348 GCA_041164585.1 Bacteroidota bacterium | reverse complement strand
GTTTGGCAATGGCTTCTTGGTGCAATTGATTCAAGGTTTGATTCAAGACAAGCAAACTAGCTGGCTGTTTGGCCGTGCCAAGATCCAATGAAGCAAGTAAACCCATACCCTGTCTTAAAGCCATCAATGGATCCAAATTATTGGAAGCCGTTTGAATTTTAAGTGGCGGAACAATTTTACTCAAATCGGCCGTTAATCTTTTTTCAAATTTGATGGGGGTTGTTTTCTGACTAGTCTTAGCTACATAAGCCCTTGATTGTTGTTGCAAGTCTTTGAGTAAACGTAGAGCCTTATATTCAAAGGGCAGGGCTTCTTTTGGAAAGAAAGTGCGCAGCTGTAATTCTGATTTCCACATCTCATTGAGAATGGCTTTTAATTGCATTTTGGTTTGTGGATCAAAAAAGCTGGCGTCTTCTGCATTATCATGTTTGTGTGAAAACTCATCCATAATGGCCGATGCGTCTCCAAATACTTCAGCACCATGATCGTGTTCGTCTTCCTCATGTCCAACACCTATTTCTCCCATAGATTCTTCACCCAAAAATTTGCCGTAACGCAAACGGAGTAATTTTTGGTCAATCCCTAAAGAATTGCTTTTATCTTTAAAAGAATCCAAGGGCATTCTATCTCTGTCTCTTAATAATTGTTCTGTTTCAATGATAATCTGCCGCTGACTCCTAAAAAATTCCGGTTTTAGGTTCAAGCTATTGATGGTAATATCTGTATTCATCAATTCGGCAGTATCAGGCAAATTGACAATATGAATATCTGACCTAGCTTCTTGTCCATGACTATCTAAAGCTTTTAAATAATAGTACAACTCATCCCCAGGTTGCATCTTAAGTGCTTGTAAATTAATGGTCAATACTATTTCTTTGTTCAATACAGTTTGAGAAAACTGACCAAGGTCTCGCTCTTGGTCTTGAAACTTCACGGCTTCACCTCCCCCACTTGCTACGGTTAGCATCAGCTTGACTTGGACAATACCATAGTCATCGCTAATACTGGCTTTTAGGGGCACTTGTAAAGAAGCACCATAGTCAATGGTTTTATAGGGAGTGGGCTCTTTGATTCTAATGACCGGAGGAAGGTCATGCACCAATTCTATGGGATAGTGTTCAGACAAAGTCTTCCCAAATTTAATCTGATACAAACCATTGGTATTGACCTTGGTTTGAAAACGCCATTTGGTATGTGAACTGTCTAAGGGTTTAAATTCTTGAGAAATGGAATCATTGAAACGAATAGCCGGCGCAACCATACTTTGGTCAGTATTGATAACCCACTCAACCAAAGAACCTTCTATGGTATTGATTGCAGGTTCTTCTTGTTCCAAGTTTGGCTTACCAGTGTAAGCGGGTGACTGAATTTGAATATGCATGGAACTGATTCCTGCAACTACAAGTTTTGAAGCAGACAGTTCCACTGGACTAGCATTTTTGCTTGAATAAGACCAATGGAATAAACCCACTAGCAATAAAGCCATTAAAACAGTTGTTAATGCGCCAATCCAAATGCTTATTGCTTTTACAAAAGGATGTTTGGGCTGCAATTGTAAGAATACAGATGCTATTTTCTGACGCTGCCATTGCTCCAATTGTGTTCCTTGGTCAGTAGATTGAAATAATAAATCAGCACTGTCTTCCAACAAAGGATAGTTAGCATTTAAATAAGCTGCTAGATCCAATTCTGACAACTTCCATTGCTTTGGAAAAATCAAAATCGCCATCACGGCAAGTAGTTCTATTGCAAGCAACCAAAGATTGGAAATAGGATGCAGGCATTGAATCAATAAGAACAGAAAGGCCATCAAGGTCATGACACGTAATAAAAACAATCCCGCTTTTAAGAACTGCCATTGCTTATGCAGCAATTTAATCTGAGTTAGCTGTGATTGATCAAGCATGGGATTTGTTTTTAGTTTGATAAAAAACAATCGCCCTTTCTATGATTAACAAAACCAACAACAAGCTCCAGATCCAATGACTCAATGGTTGCTGACTATTGGAAACTGTTGGATTAATTTGCCCCTTATTTTGTATGGGTTGTTCAGGTATTATTTGAACAGGGTCCATGGCTAGATAACTAGGATCAAATGGTTTTGAACCCAATAAAAATTCCTGCATCATAGTTGGAAATGCAGGACTCCAAACCAATCCATTCCAATCGGGATGAAAACGCGTATTCATCAGATACTGACCATTACCCCATTTTTGCAAAACCGCTTGACCAAATCCATCTTCCCAAATCAGTTCTCCCTTTAACTGCATGGGAATGGTTTTATACAAAGGAATCTTTTCTTGATGGCTAGCTGTACCAGCATAGATTTGGGTTTGCACTATTTGTGCATTACCCAAATGATAGGACCAAGTATGTTTGGCATTATTCTTTGGCAAAGGCTTGTCAGACAACCAAAACAACCAATCTTGACCCTCAGGAATTTGAGTAGGATTGTTGAACTTAGTAACCAAAATGGTATCTCCCCTAACTATTTGAATGGCTTTACAAGCGGCCATCAAATAATCGGCGTCAGCTGCATAGTCATCTGCCAATACAGCAATCCGAATGCTTTGTTTGCGCTTGTTGATTGTTGTGTCAACTTGAGTGGGCATGGCATAGGTTTTCCAAACCATGCGTCTATTTAATTCAGGTTTCACCCCTCTATAATATTGCAATAGTTCTGGCGTAAACAAATGCAATTGGTAATTCGCTGGTACTTGCTTTTCTAATTGAGTAGCCAAGAACCAAAGATTGGGAATAGTTGCTGAGGGATTAGCTGAACTTGAATCAGACTTTAAGTTTAATTCAGGGAACCCTGTTTCCAAAGCATGTAATTCCATCCCCAGTTGCAACAAAGAATCAATACTTTGCTGGTGCGCCTGATAAGCCATTTTCATAGTTGCCCTTGGCACCATTACCCATCCCTGATTGCTTTGGCTGGTCTTACTGTTCCAAGAAGGTTGGGCTAAAAACAAGGCTATTAATAAGATGATTAAACACCTTAACAGCAATAACCAAATTTCCGTGAGTTGTAGTCTAGAGCTTCGCTTGCTGGGCGATGGATCCATAAAGCGAATGCTTCCTACTTCTAGTACTTTCCCCGGCTGTTGATTCCATAAATGAATGGCAATAGGAATCAAGATTCCCAATGCAGACCAGAGCCATATAGGATTCAACAACTGCATTAGCGAGCGGATTTATTGCGTTGGTTCAAATAATCCCTAAGTGCTCCGTCTAATGGGTCTTGTATATTCAGTTGATGTAGCCTTATTTTTCGGTTCAACAATTCTTTTTTAATGGTCTCCTGATAAGTTGCTCTTTGTTGTAGATAAGCAGACTGCAATGTTCCAGTAATGGGCATCATCACGCCGGTCTCCAAATCTTTTAATCGTTGATAGCCTTTAAAATTTCCTTGTAGTTCATTGTCACTGACCAATTGAAATACCAAGACCTCATGTTGCAAAGAAGACAAGGATTGGAGTAGATCAAGGATCTCATTGTCCTCTTGATAAAAATCGGTAATGCAAATTAAAAGAGCACGTCTATGCACCCCGCTAAAAATCTCTTTATATCCAACAGGGTCTGTAAATACTCCTGCTGCTTTTATTTGTTCTAATTGGTGCAAGAATCTGGGTAAGTGCTGACTATCTCTTTTGGCTGGAAGCGAAAATAATTTGCCATCTTGTAACACATCTAGTCCTATAGCATCGCCCTGCTTCTGAGCCAACCAACCCAATGATGCTGCCAAATATCGCGCGTATTCCATTTTACTAATGGCCCCATCCCGATGGTTCATTGAATTACTGGCATCAACTAAAAACCGAACTTGAATACTGGTTTCAATTTCAGATTCGCGAATATAGTATCGGTCTGAACGTGCAAACATTTTCCAGTCAAGAGAACGCAGATCATCACCGGGTTGATAACTACGATACTGGCTAAATTCCATACCCTCACCCTTGATACTACTTTTATTAAATCCCTCCATAAAACCGTCAATGGTGGTCTTTGCCGCCAAGGGAAGGTCTTTGATAGACAGGAGAATTTTGGGATCAAGTAATTGGCTCATGAATCAATTTAAGACAATGCGTTCTTGGGTCTAGGAATGACTTCTAACAAATGGCTGGCCACATCATCAGAACTAATGCGTTCTGCTTCAGCTTTAAAATTCATCAAGAGTCTATGTCTTAAAACTGGATGCACCATGGCATGTAAATCTTCCATAGTAACGGCATACCTACCTTTGAACAAGGCCCTTGCTTTTGCCGTTAAGATCAATGCCTGACCAGCTCTTGGACCAGCACCCCATCTCACCCATTCTTTTACGTAATCAATAGTAGAAGTATCTGGTCTGGTAGCCCTAATCAGTTCTGCTACCCATTGCACCAATTCATCTGCAATATGAACTTGACGTACCATTTGTTGCAATGCCACAATTTCTTCTCCATTAACTACTGGATTTACGGTAGATTTTTTGGAACCAGTGGTATTACTCAAGATGGCAGTTTCCTCAGCAGCAGTTGGATAACCAATTTTGATATATAATAAGAAACGGTCTAGTTGTGCTTCAGGCAAAGGATAAGTACCCGATTGTTCAATGGGGTTCTGCGTTGCCAAGATAAAGAAGGGTCTGTCTAGTGGATAAGTTTGTCCACCATAAGTGACTTCAAATTCTTGCATGGCTTCTAATAAAGCCGATTGTGTTTTGGGAGGGGTTCTATTGATTTCATCGGCCAACACAATATTGGAGAAAATGGGGCCCTTGTTGAATTTGAAAAAACGCTTCCCAGAACTATGGTCTTCTTCCAGAATCTCAGTACCCACAATATCGGTAGGCATCAAGTCTGGGGTAAACTGAATTCTCCTGAATTTTAAGTGCAGTGCTTGACTCATGGTGCGCACCATTAATGTTTTGCCCAAGCCAGGTACTCCTTCTAACAAACAATGACCACCAGCAAGCAAGGCAATGAGCATTTCTTCTAAAATGCTATCCTGCCCCACAATCACTTTTTGAATTTCTGTTTTGAGCAAGGAGAGTTTTTGAATCAATTCCTGCAACTGTTTTTCTGATTGCTCCAAAGCGTTCTATTTATTAGATTAAAATGAAATCTGTTATTTCTTTTTGAGAAACAAGGAAATTAGACAGAAATGAAGGAATTTTAAAAAAAAATACACCTGCGGAAGGGCAATGGTCTAAATATCTCATGAAAAGTTCCAAATTTAGTTTCACCAGGTTGCGATATCTCTCAGGAGATTGGGATACGGATGTAAGAATGCCCTCTAATATTCTGAATTCTCTAGTAGAATACACCAGCATTCCTATTGAGCCACAGGAAAAAATTGTAGACCTAAGCAGTCAGGACCTATTCCAAGCTCCCTTTTGTTATCTCAGTGGACACAAGCTGGTTCAGTTTAATGCCACAGAGAATGCGCATTTTAAAAAATATGTAGAGAATGGTGGCTTTGTATTTGTAGATGATTGTAACCATGACATAGATGGCTTGTTTGCCAAATCATTTGAAGCACAGATGGGGCAAACTTTTGGCGTAGGCCGATTAAAAAAAATCCCCAATACACATGACCTCTACAAAAGCTTTTTCAAATTTGAAAAAGGACCACCTACCACGGGTTTTGAACTCAATGGCTGGGGCGATGATATAGTACATGATTACCTCAAAGCCATAGAAATCAATGGCAGGATTGGCGTGCTATACTCAAATAAAGACTATGGTTGTGAGTGGGACTATGATTTTAGAAATAAGCGATTTTTGTCTGAAGACAATACCAAGTTTGGAGTCAATATTATTGCCTATGCCATGGGTTCTTAAATAATAGTACCTGTTGAACCTGTGGCATTTGCAGTTAACTCAAAAGTCTTATCTGGTTCAAATCCTTTTTCTTGCTGGTGCGATACAAAGAGCACCGATGTTTTGGTTTCTTTTCTAATCTGTTCAATCATCCCAATTACCATGGTGGCACTGGCATCATCCAAACCAGAAGTAGGTTCGTCCAAAATGAGTAGTGGCGGGTGTTTGACCATGGCCCTTGCAATCAAAACCATGCGTTGTTGCGCTGCAGGCAAAAACTGAATGGGTTTATTTTTCAAAGCAAGTAAGCCCAAATAATCCAACCATTCTTTTGCCAATCGCAATTGCATTTCTGAAGGCTTAATGTATACCCCAATACTATCCATACACCCAGAAACAATCATCAGTTCAATGCTATCCAATCTTGAAAAATGCTGGATCATTACGGGGTTGAAATAACCTATATATTGTTTAATATCCCAAACCGTTTCTCCCCCACCCTTTTTCATTCCAAACAAATACAAGTCTTGTCCATAGCCTTTAGGATTGTCTCCAGTAATCATGGACAATAAAGTAGACTTTCCAGAACCATTAGGCCCCTTGAGTTGCCAGCATTCACCTGTTTCAATGGTCCAATCAATGCTATCTAAAATGGGACGCTCATCATAACTAACAGATAGTCCCTTCATTTGTACTAAGGGGCCAGCAGGTGCTACAATAGTTTTGAGTGCCCTTGGAATGGGTCTAAAACTGTTTTGAGCTAAGTGTGTATCTAGATATTGATGAAACTCAAAAGCAGATGCAAATGTTTGAATCTGCTTTTCTTGATACCAAAAATAGCTTTGAATAAAAGGAAGTAGGTCTTTTTGCCTTCTAACCAATTGAATCACAGGTTTGGATGCTGCAATCATTTTCATGGTAGCCAATATAATCCCCTGCCCTTGCAGATCAACATGGTCATAGAGTTCATCTAGGAGAAAGAAATCGGCTTTGCCAAAGAGCAAATGATTGAGTAAGGCTTTTTTCTGCTCCCCACTAGACAAACTGTGTAAAGGCCTATTATACTGGTTATTTAATCCACTTTGGCCGTGTAGAAACTCTTCTTGCAAAAAACCATCTAATATGCCAGCAGAAAATATAGCAGCTTTTTTATCAGTTATATCAACCCCAGGGATGACCAATTTTCCTTCCAACAGGCTATGAATCAGTTCATTGGAACTTTCTTGGTGCGGCAAATAAATAGCAATATGTGAAAAAGAAGCCATGGCACAAGTTAAATCAGAATTCAAAAAGAATCCAAAACCAAGTATAAAAGACTAGTTTTGCCGCCGGTTTCAAAAAAATCAGCAATTATGAGAAGAGTCTTAAGTCATAGAAAAATATTGGGTGTGAGTGAGAATGTGGCTTTAAAAGATTTGAAAACAGTGTATCGTAATTTGATGAAGGAATGGCATCCTGACAAGTTTCATGATAACCATGAACAAAAAACAGAAGCTGAAGAAAAAAGCAAGAAGATTATTGAAGCCTATCATTTTCTAGTAAGCATTGCCCCTGAAACCAAGGAACAAATGATGAGCGCTTATTTAGAAACCACTAATAATGCCTCTATTGACGATTTTGAATACAAGTCAGAGCTCTTGCGTATTAGTTTTTCTGATGGCACTACTTATGAATATTTTGGGGTACCAAAATCTATCTATGTAAAATTGGTGAATGCTGAAACACCTCAAAGATTTGCACGCAGACATATCTATCACGAATTCTTGTATAGAAGTACTAGTAAATTGGTATCAGGAGAATAATTAGTCTTTCCAAGTTTCAATCTGCAAATCATCAATTTCTTGTCTACTCTTGGTAGACCTAAAAGCAAAGTACCCACCAGGATATGGTTGCGGATCTTTCCATTCAAAGAACTTGACGTTATTAACCGTATAGCTAACTAGCCCATTGAACACTTCAATGACAATGCTATAGGTTTTATTGGCTTCTAATAAATGCGGGGTATCGGCAAAATCAACTAAGATTTTTTTATCGCCCTGAAAGTATTTTCTAAACCTAGTACTAGTATTATAATTACCACCCATTCCAACATAATAGAGGTTTAGGGAATCATATTCTTCAAAGCTACTCTTCCTATTAAATTGCAATCCACCAGGCGGCTCCTGTGCATGAAAAAACTGGTTTAAATCAGAAACACGGTCATTGACACCTCCAGCCATGATGAGTTTGCGTTTGTAACTAATTCTAATATTTGTAGGCAATTTTTGACGCAACCAAACTGTGGCACCACCTTTGGTGTCTAAGATTAATTTACCTTCTTTTATTTCTATCCGCTCGGGGGCATCGGGCATTTTCTCTATGGCCCAAATGGACGCATTTAAAGCATTAGCAAAGTCTTCTTTGAAAATGGTTTCCCAGTGTCCTTTTTGAGCCTGGACTTGAAAAAGACAGCAACAGCAAACTATGGCAATCCAATATTTCATTTGGCTTCTATTTTAATGGCATCGTACATAATTCCCGCTCCTGGTTTGCATTGCACCATGCGAAGTTCTATGGTATTATTTCCTGAAACTAAATAACTGGATGGGAACATTAATTCCTTTAATTGATAATAACCTCCTGCAACTGCAGACCTATAGACAGATGCATCATTGCCCATACGCAATGTTTTAATGAGCTTACCATTCACCAAAACATCTAGTTGCGGATTGCGTGCGCATCCTGCCACAGCAAGACTTAAGCAGGCAGAATCTTTGAAAGATTGTTGGTTGGTAAAATGAATCTTCCAAGAACCTTCTTTGGTTTGAGCATAGTACCAATCTGCATCGCTGGATTGTCCAATACTGTAATCTAACTGTGCAGGTGGTTGAAACATTACATCATAAGCCCGCTTGTGATTAGCCAGTTTAAAGCCTGTGGTTTTTCTATCGGCCTGGCCAATTTGCCAAAGGGTTATACCCTGTTTTGCAGGAACCCAATTAAGCTTGCCCAAATCCTGTTTACCAGCCATAATTTGAATATTTGCATGCTGGAATTCATTGGTTTGATTACTCCCAAATGCATACAGGGTATAAGTTCCCGGCCTAATGGCATTCAATTGAAAACTACCATCTGTCTTGGTTTTGGCATCATAGATATATCCCCTACTCTGTGCCTGCCAATCATATCCGGGGGCGGCTAAAACTATGCGAGTATTGGCTAAAGCAGGTTTTCCATTTACCAATAATTGACCCTTGGCAACACCCCTTGTTAAAGGATATTCGGGATGATTCATCCAAGTATAGGGCCATTTTCCTTGCTCAATTTGCGCTTTCCCTTTTGCCTTATTCCAAAGATCAGGAATAGTTTTGCCTTGGGCGATGTATAAAAAAAAGGGGCCATTTAATTTTTTCCAATCATCCGTAATTAAGTTATCGCCTTTGCGCATATCACTCAAAAAATGACCACAGTTAAACATATTGATTAAGAAAGGCGTGCTATGTACATTTTGATATTGTTTGGTAGGTCCACCATTCAGATACTCATGACTAGGATTGATGACAAAGAGCCCAAACCCTTTACTACCAGCCATTCCATGCACATACCTGTCTTCAATATAATCGGCATAATCGTATTTGGTATAATAAGAGCTATCAGGCATGAGAAAGGTCCAGTCTTGCACCTCATGGGTTAGTTCAGACATCTTTGGCATGGGTCCTTGAATATTGTCTCTGACCAAATGGTAATCAAAAACTGACTCATCTGCTCTTATCCCCCATCTGGTTTGGCCATAATTGCCCACACTATCTTTGGCACTATGGCTTTCCAGCAAATAACAATACAAGCCTTGGTCACCAGACCTTAAAACATAGTGCAAGTCATAGGTAAAATGATTAGACGCTACGTGCAAAAAACTAATATCAACCAAACTATCTGTCTTTGCAACAATACTGCAAATAGATTGGTTCATATTGAAATCAGGTGCTAATAAATAAGCCCTTCCGCCCTTACCCAATAAATTTACCCCACGATGGCTCAAAGCGTTCAGGTCTGCATTGTTTTTATTAAAAGAAACAGTAATAATTCCATTATCCAATTGGATACTAGTAGCTGATTCTTTTACGCTAACATTTTGGGATTTACTTAGAATAGGCAACAATAATATGGCTAGTAAACAACTTCTCATATTGGCAATTGGTCTACAAGCTATTTAAAATTTATCAGTAACCATCCTGCGCCATAATGTAGCAAGAAAACAGGGATGAACATCATGGCCAAACATTGTTTCAAGTTTTTAGCCAGATGTGACAATCATCACATTTTAGAGAGAATGGTTCAACTACCTTTCAACACTCTGCAAAATAATCAGTTATGAAACAAGTTTGGATATTTGCCAGTTTAGTATTTATATTGTTTGAAAGCCATGCACAGCAAAGTGGCTATGAGATTAAATTGGAGCCACTATCCATCAAGGGATTAGTTGGAGTTCAGTCATTTGCACATGCTTCTATTGGCACTAATTGGATTGTTGTTGGGGGAAGAATAGATGGACTTCATCGCAGACAGCCATTTGCCTCATTTGATAAAAAAGGAAACAATTTAATTATCCAATTGATTGACCCTTTGAATAGGCAAACATGGCAGGCTAGTACTAATGAATTGGATTCGGCTTTACAAGACCAGTTGAGCGCTACCAATATGCAGTTTTATCAGGATAAAGCCTATTTATATATTATTGGCGGTTACGGGTTTAGTGCACAGTTAAACAAGCATACAACCTACGCCTCCTTGATTGCCATTGACATAGCAGGATTAATTGAATCTATCAAGCAAAAACAATCTATTAAAGCACATTTTAGAAAAATCAGCCATCCTGAATTTGCCGTCACTGGAGGTCAGTTAAAAAAAATTGGTCAAACTTATTACTTAATTGGTGGACAAAACTTTCAGGGAAGATATAACCCAATGGGACCAGATCATGGACCCGGATTTTTGCAAGAATACAGCAATCAAATCAAACAATTTACCATCAGTGACAATGGAATCAAAATAGAAATTCAACATTTTAAAAGTATCAGAGATAGTTTGGCATTTCACAGAAGGGATTATAATGTTGTTCCTCAGATTATGCCAGACGGAAAACAGGGATTAACCGCTTTTTCAGGTGTATTTCAAGAAACAGAAAATATCCCCTATTTGAATGCGGTAAATATTACAACCCAAGACTATCAGATTCATCCATCTTTTGCACAATACTACAATCATTATCATAGTGCTAATCTGGGGCTATATAGTGCTCAAAATAATGAAATGCATACCCTGTTTTTTGGGGGTATTGCACAATACTACGATAGTGCCAATTATTTGGTTCAAAATACGGATGTACCATTTGTCAAAACAATTGCAGCCGTAGTAAGAGACAAAAATGCTGTGATGACAGAATATAAACTGCCTATTGAAATGCCCGGATATATGGGGGCTGGTGCAGAATTTATTCCAACGGGACTAGCTGCTACTTATGAAAACCACGTAATAAAATTGGATGAGCTGGGAAAAGAGTCCATCTTAATTGGTTATATATTCGGTGGTATTAATAGCCAAGCCAGCAATATTTTCTGGACCAATACTGGAAAAGAAAGTTTTGCAAGCAACCGTATTTTAAAATTGTATTTGAAAAAAAATACTAATCAAACACTGGGCAAAATCAACCAACAAAGCAATAATGGCATTCAGCTTCAGGCATCAGGGTCTATTTCTGATGACTTTATCAGTTTGCGCTTCAATCTTATTCAAAAAGGTCCAGTAAGCGTACAATTACTGGATAACAATCATAAATTGGTTAAATCTATGAATTGGAATGCACTATCTATTGGAGCCAATCAACTTAAAATTCCCATTGTAAAACCAAAAAACGGTGGTAATTATTGGATCCAATTAACTATAGACAAAAAGAAGTATAAACAAAAAATAGTTATTGAACCATAAAACCAACAAAACAGCTATTTTTTAGTCCAGATTAAACCCCTAAAAGTTAAACAATACAGTTCTTTTACACATATTACTGTTTAATAAATTCGGTTTATTAAGTCTTTACAATTAATTTTATTTGTTAATTAATTTCCAGTATGGAGGAAAAAACAATGGGTATGGGGCATCAAACCTCCTTTAATTGGAAATATGCTTTAGGCCTTACATTGGCTTATATACTTTCGGGCTTCTTTTGCATATTTTATTTGAGTGTTCCTCCAGATAATTATAGTTTATTATGGTTACCTACAGGAGTTGGTCTAATCATATTCATGATTCTAGAATATGCTGCTATTCCTTGTGTATTATTGGGGAGTTTTTTTATCAATACTTTTTACAGTTTTTTAAACCATCATAACCTACCATCATTTAGTACAACATTATGGGGTGTCGCTTTTGCTTCAGTAGATGTATTAGAAGCTTTAATTGCTTGGAAAATAGTGCACTACTTAGAGCGTAAAAACAAATTTTTATTCTTTACGCGGAATACGCAACTGATCATGTTTTTTATATTTGTTTGCGTACTACCTTCTGCTCTTGCTGCAATTGGACTAGTTTCCATAGAGATGATTAAAGCTGGAAAGGTTTTCCCCTTATCAGTTTTTTTAAAACTAACCACTTACTTTACAGTTGGAAATTCTATTGGACTATTGTTGGTATCTCCATTATACTGGGCCATTAAAAATAAAAATTATTTTCCTCCCGTTAAAAGGAACGCAGCTTTGAGTGCAATAGCTTTGATTGCGGTAATTATTCTGTTTTCATTTATACAGGTTCCCTCTATTTTATTTGTAACCATTCCAGTTCTTGCCATACTTGCCAAATTTGGAAATCTTTTCTATTCTATTATTGGCGCATTTGTTATTTGCATACTTCTATCCATTGGAACTGCCTATAATTTGGGATTTTTTGCAATTCATATGGATAATGACACTACGTTTGAAACAGTGTTATTCTTACTTAGCTTGGTCTTTGTTTTACTCTTTTCTACTTTAGCTTTTGGTGAATTAAACCTTCACAGAAATAAATTACAGATGCTGGTAGATGAAACCGTAAACACATTGGAAGTGAGTGAACAACGGTATAGGGTTTTGGCAGAGAATGTTATAGATGTGATTTGGGTTCTAAGCCTAAAGCTAGGCAGGTTCACTTTTATTAGTCCTTCTATTTATCAATTAAGGGGATATACTTCAGAAGAAGCTCTAAAACAAAAATTAGAAGATAGCCTGACACCTGATTCAGTGAATAGGGTCAAAGAAAGAATTGGAATTGCCACAAAGGAGTTCATGTCTAACCCAAACAATCTTGTATATTATTACGATGAGTTTCAACAATACCATAAAGATGGGAGTATCATTTGGATTGAAACGGTTACACACTTGATTAAAAATAAACAAGACGATTTAGAAGTAGTTGGCATTTCAAGAAATATCAGCAAACGTAAAGAAGCGGAAGCCATTCAACAAGCTACCAATAAAAGACTTGATGAATTAAATGCTACTAAGGATAAGTTCTTTTCAATCATTGCCCATGAT
>JBEAPC010000071.1:0-7693 GCA_041164585.1 Bacteroidota bacterium | reverse complement strand
CTTTCTCTGTAGTAGGCATTGCCAATACCCAACAAATGAAACTTGACCCTGCAAAAGTAAACGCACACGGTGGTGCGGTTTCCATGGGGCATCCCCTAGGTTGCAGTGGTGCCAGAATCATTGTAACACTAATCAATGTCTTGAAACAACAGGGTGGTAAAATTGGTGGTGCTGCTATTTGTAATGGTGGTGGTGGTGCATCTGCAATGGTGATTGAATTGGCGTAATATTACAGCTCAAATTGATACATGTATTCCATTCAAATTGTTCCAGCAACCATTGATGACGCAGCCCTATTAGCAGAGATTAGTAGGGAAACTTTTTACGATACTTATGCGGCGGACAATACCAAGGAAGACATGGATCTCTACCTGTCTACCAAGTTTACGGATGAACAAATAGTAGCGGAATTACAAGACCCTTTGCATCTTTTTTTATTGGCCTATGTAGGCGATACGCTTGCGGGTTATGTAAAACTCAAAGACAGTACACACGCCAGTTTGGGAACCGATCCAGCAATGGAAATAGCTAGGTTTTATGCGCGCAAAAATTTTCACGGTAAGGGCGTGGGCAAAGCCATGATGCAAGCCTGTGTGGCACATGCTCAATCATTAGAAAGACAATGGCTCTGGTTGGTGGTTTGGAAACAAAATCCACGCGGTATTCAATTCTACCAATCCGCTGGTTTTAGCATTTGCGCAGAAGCCATATTTGTGCTGGGAGAAGACGTACAACATGACTGGGTCATGAAGAAAAGCCTTCAATAAATGATATTTCCGCTTTCTTATTAGTGCGGCAATTTATTACGCAATAATCCATATACCCAAGTGCCAGCAATGGCACTGAGTAAGGTAATGATAGTTACTGTTGCTCCTGTTCCAATTTGAGCAAACAAGGGGCCAGGGCAGGCACCTGTAATAGCCCAACCAAATCCAAACAACAAACCACCATAAATCTGTCCTTTGTTAAAGGGGGTGTTGTCAAAATGCACGGGTTCTCCGTAAATGGTTTTGATGTTGAATTTCTTGATTAGAAATACGCTGACCACACCCACCATTACAGCACTGCCAATGACCCCATACATATGAAAGCTTTGTAAGCGAAACATTTCTTGAATCCTAAACCAACTAATGATCTCGGCTTTTACAAAAACTATCCCAAACAAAATGCCCACCACCAAGTATTTAAGGTTATACCAAGAGGGATGTTTTATCTGGGTTTCATTGGTGCAGATACTGTCTTGCTTACGAATTTCTGCGTCGTTTTCTGGAACTTGAGTAGACATATTATAAAGAGAGAATTAAGGGTAAAATAAGATTGGCCATGATAAAACCACCTATCATAAAACAGATAGTGGCTACTAATGATGTCCATTGCAAATTGCTGAGTCCGGTAATGGCATGACCAGATGTGCAGCCGCCGGCATATCGGGTTCCAAAACCTACTAGGAAACCGCCCACCACCATCAGGATCAAACCCTTTGGTTGCAAGAGCTCTGGCCAATTAAAGAGTTCAGTTGGGATTAAGGCATCATAGTTAGTTATGCCATAGGTTTTTAGTTCGGCAGCTAGGGCTGGATTTACCGAAACAGGTAGGGGATTAGCCAAGAATTGTACGGCAATGATGCCGCCTAGGAAAATGCCCAATACAAAAAATAAGTTCCAGACTTCTTTTTTCCAATCGTATTGAAAATAGGGAATCTTGGCGGGCAAACAGGCCGCGCAGATATGACGCAGGGAACTGCTAATGCCAAAGCGTTTATTGCCAATTAACAAAAGGGTAGGTACGGTAAGACCAATCAGGGGGCCTGCTACATACCATGGCCAAGGTTGTTTCAACCAATCTATCATGTGGGTTCTTTAGTCCACGAAAATAGTAGAAATGGCCTATAGTTGGGTGTTCTGGCAAACAAATTCAGTAACAGGAAAAGCACTCGTTTCTTTGAGCCCCTTGAATCCTGTACTACAATTAATTAGGTTATGATATCCTCTGGATTGCATGATGGAAACAAAAGCCATACTCCTGTATCCGCCAGCACAGTGTACATAAATGGTTTGGTGATGGTCTAATTCCGCAATGGTTTCGTTTACAAAGTCTAATGGTGCGTTAATGGCGCCAACAATATGTTCACTATCAAATTCACTTTTCTTGCGAACGTCTAATAAAATAATATTGGGGTCCTGTTTGTAAATTTCTGCCAGTCTATTCCCATCCATACTCACGGCAATATCAAAGTCTTTCTTGGCCTGTTTCCAAGCTTCAAATCCACCTTTTAAATAGCCAATGGCATTGTCAAATCCCACACGTGCAAGTCTTGTTGCAACTTCTAACGCACGGCCTTCTTCTGCAACAATGAGTAGCGGTTGTTTTACGTCTTTGATAATGGCTCCCACCCAAACGGCAAAGGATCCATCAATGCCAATATTATAACTGTTGGGAATAAAACCCTTGGCAAATGCTGCGGCCGAACGGGTATCAATAATTATGGCTTCTGTTTCATCGGCCGCAGCTTCAAAAGCATGTGCGCTTAGTGCCCTGGTACTTCTGTGTAACACGGTATGAATGTCTTCATATCCCTGTTTATTCAATTGCACATTTAAAGGAAAATAACCGGGGGGAGTTACTAATCCATTAGTCACTTCATGAATAAATTCTTCTCTAGTCATATTGGCACGAAGTGCATAATTGCTGGCTTTTTGATGACCCAACGTATCTGTGGTTTCGGCACTCATTTTTTTGCCACAAGCACTACCAGCTCCGTGTGCGGGATAAACAATCAGCTCATCATTTAGCGGCATAATTTTATTACGTAGTGAATCAAATAATAAACCGGCTAATTCTTCTAAAGTCAAGTGGGCTGCTTGTTGCGCTAAGTCAGGTCTACCCACATCGCCAATAAACAAAGTATCTCCTGAAAATAGCCCCAATTGCTTACCAGCAGCGTCTTTCATTAAATAGCAACAACTTTCCATGGTATGCCCTGGGGTATGCAAGACTTCAAAAAAAAGATTGCCTACTTGAAATACTTGGCCATCTATTGCAACGGTAGCTGTAAAGCCTGGTACCGCAGTTGGCCCATATATAATTTCTGCACCTGTGGCTTTGGCAAGGTCCATATGACCAGACACAAAGTCTGCGTGAAAATGTGTTTCAAAAACATATTTGATCTTGGCCTTGTTATTAGCTGCTTTGGATACATAATTATCAATATCACGCAGCGGGTCAATCACTACTGCTTCACCATTGCTTTCAATATAATAAGCACCCTGTGCTAGGCATCCGGTATAGATTTGTTCTACAATCATGGTCTTTGTTTTGATTGCTCAAAATTGCAGTTTCAACATGGATTGTACTATGATAATTGTCAGTTTTGAAAAGGGAATAAGTGAAGAGAACTGATTCAATCAATGACGCTTCAAAGTCTGCGGGTAGACTTATTTGATAAACAACTCGTGCAGAATAATATAGCATCCCGAAAGCAAGACAAAAATGCCAAACCCTTTTTTCAGTTTTTCCCCGGGAATCTTTAAGCCCAATAAATTCCCAACAAAAGTGCCTGCAACGGCAATGGCGGTAAGGGTTAATAATAGTTGCCAGTGAATCTCATATTGTGATAAATCTGAAGCAAATCCAAAAAGGGCATTTAGGGCTATAATAAGTAGAGAAGTGCCAATGGCTTTTTTCATACTTAAATGAAAAGAGAAGATTAACACTGGAATAATTAAAAAACCTCCACCTGCTCCAAGCAAACCTGTTAAAATACCAATCTCAACACCGCGTATCAAGGCCTTGCCATAATGCATGTCTGGTGCATGGTGGCTGCGTTTGGGTGTGGGTTTGTAGATCATATTGAAAGAAGCTAGGATCATCACAACTGCCAGTAGAATCATGGTTAAGAAAGACCTACTCACTGCAAAACTGCCTAAGTTGAATAAATGTTCTGGAATAATAGGAATCAACAAACGCCTAATCAACACCACGGTGATAATGGAAGTAATCCCAAAGTAGAGAACTGCCTTCATGTCTATATTCCCTTTTCTAAAACTATTATAAGAACCGGCTAGGCTACTAATCCCAACAATGAACAAAGAATAGCCTGTTGCAATAGTGGGTGGTATGTGAAAAAGGTAGACTAATACAGGAATTGTAAGTATGGATCCACCACCGCCAATCAGCCCTAACGTGATGCCTATGATAAATGCAGCAAAAAAGCCAGCGATTTCCATGAGCGTTTCTAATGGCTGCAAAGTTGCGTTATTTTAATGGCATCTTCTGTGATTTCAGTTACATTTAATTATTGACTAAGATTCTTTTTTTAATGACAAATATCATTCGGCTTCTAATCAAATATTTTCAACTTTATCAAAAGAACCCATATGATTATCAATAACAAATCAATTAGAGAACTCCATTTTGACCACGAGCTTTGGTTAATAGAAATGGCATTTTGGAAACAAGAAATTGAAGTACTTGACAAGTATTTGGCGGCAGTGAATGCCAGTTATTCAGATACGGTGGTTAGGGCAGAAGTGGAACATTTTCAAAACCAGTTCATTATTCAGTTGAACTTTATCAACTCGCTTAAAAATGACGTGAAAGCCCAAGAATCTTTGATCTCTTTACTGGAAAAAGACATTAGCAACAAAAAATTACAGCAGAAAAAAGCGGATGATGAATACGATATCCGTGACAGAATGCTGACCAACCAAAAACTCTATGTAGAGTTGAAACTATCTTTCAAACAATGGTTGTCCAATAAATTATAGGGGAGTCGCAATCAATAGTTGCTGCAAGGAATTATTGGGCGGACTGTTCAACCAGTTCGTCCATATTAATTCCGTAATGACTCTCGTCATACACACATTCACCCTGCTTGATTAAAAGCACTTGTGGTGATTCATGGTGTACCTGAAATTGTTCTGCTATTTGATTAGAGATACTGCGGTATTGCTTTAGGTCTAGTAGATAAAAGTCAATGGTTTCTGGAAATTCAGACCTGTTCATACGACTGAGTGCCATGCCGCTAATGCTGCAAGTGGTACTATGCTTAAAAATAACCTGAGGTTTGTTCTTAGACGCTTCTGAAATAGTTTCTAATTGCGCTTCGCTGGTAAGTGGGATCCAATTCATCTGAGCCAAAATCTTTTTATTGAGCCAACTATCTGCCCTTGAAAAAATTCTTGTTAGTAGTAGGGCAGCCATTGCTATTTCTGCTAGAAACACATGAACTTCCCATTACCGCAATTAGGGTAACAAGAACAATCAAGTAGCTGAATTTTTTCATACAAAGGTGTTGATGGGGTAATTGACTTATTTTTATTCCTTAATACTAACGGTAAAGATAGCTTTTCATTGTGATTTGCTGCCTAGATGACCTGTTATTATTGTTAAAGTTGCAGTTTCACTATTAAAAACCAAGTATGCGGGTACATTTTATATCTATTGGCGGAAGCGTCATGCACCAATTGGCCATCGCCCTAAAAAGAAAGGGCTACCAAGTTACAGGTACGGATGACGAGATTTTTGAACCATCTAGAACCAATCTGGAGTTGGAAGGGTTACTTCCCACACAAATGGGATGGCAACCAGATATGATTACCCCTGATTTGGACGCCATTATTTTAGGCATGCACGCCAGACAGGATAATCCGGAACTGCAAAAAGCCATCCTTTTAGGCTTAAAAATCTATTCTTTCCCAGAATATATTTACCACGAAAGCCAGCAAAAAAAGCGCATTGTAGTAGGGGGGAGCCATGGTAAAACCACTACCACCAGCATGATCATGCACGTGCTCAGAACCCTGAATCAGAAATTTGATTACTTGGTTGGGGCCAAATTGGCCGGGTTTGACCAGTCCGTAGACATTACTGATGCGCCAGTAATTGTTTGCGAGGGTGATGAATACCCCGCTAGTGCTATTGAACGCAAACCAAAATTCCACTTTTTGTTTCCACACGTGGCCATACTTACTGGTATTGCCTGGGATCATATTAATGTGTTCCCCACATTTGAATTTTACTTAGAACAGTTTGTCGTTTTTATAGGTAAAATTGAAGCGGGTGGTTTGTTAATTTACAATGAATCTGATCCGGTTTTAGACAAATTGGTCAAAGAGCACCATCGCGCAGACCTGCGTTACCAGCCCTACGGCGTTCCAACACATACCATTGTTAATGGTGCTACTACAGTGACCATTGAAGGACATGCTACTGAGTTAAAGGTCTTTGGTAACCATAACCTCATGAACCTTTATGCGGCTTATTATGCCTGCGCGGAGATTGGCATTAGTGCAGCAGATTTTGTGAGCGCCATTGCTAATTTTACAGGTGCTAGCAAACGTTTAGAACTCTTGGCCAGCAATGACCAAGTCAATGTTTATCGAGATTTTGCACACGCTCCCAGTAAGGTAAAAGCCACTATTGAAGCGGTAAAACAACAATACCCCAACCGTGAACTGATTGCCATTTTGGAATTGCATACGTTTAGCAGTTTGAATGAAGCGTTTATGAGTGAGTATAACGGGGCGTTGGCCAAGGCCGATACCGCCATTGTGTTTTATTCCAAACACGCTCTGGAGTTGAAGCGGATGCCCGATCTGCCCGCAGAAAAAGTCAGGGAAGGATTTAATCAGCAAGGACTTTTAGTGATGAACCACAAAGAAGACCTGCAAAATTGGTTGGATAATAGGTCATTTGACCAAGCCAACCTGGTTTTGATGAGTAGTGGCAACTATGATGGCCTAGATATGCTTACTTTCGCCAAAAGGATTACCGGAAATTCCAATTCCTGATAAAAGAACCAATATGAAATTACAACTTACTCGTCCCATTGCCTTTATTGACCTGGAAACCACCGGTATCAACATTACCAACGATAGAATTGTGGAATTGGCCATTGTGAAAATATCTATGGATGGTAGCAAACTAATCAAGCGCAAATTGCTGAATCCACTCATGCCCATTCCTAAACAGGCAAGTGATATTCACGGCATTACAGACGAGATGGTTAAAGACGCGCCTAGTTTTAAACAGGTGGCCAATGAGATTAAGCAATTTATAGATGGTTGTGATTTGGGAGGATATAATAGCAACCGTTTTGATATACCCATGCTCTTAGAAGAGTTTCTGCGTGCAGGAATTGAATTCACCGTTGATGGCAAGAAATTAGTTGACGTTCAGAAGATTTTTCACATGATGGAGCAACGTACACTGAGTGCGGCTTATAAATTTTATTGTAACAAGACCTTAGAAGGGGCACATGGTGCAGAAGCAGATGCCACGGCCACTTGGGAAGTTTTGGAAGCACAATTAGAGCGTTATCCTCAAATTGGGGACTCGGTTGAAAACATTGTTAAGTTTACAGGAGAAGATGATATTGTTGATTTTGCACGCCGTTTTGTAAAAGACAATGGGGTAGAAGTATTCAATTTTGGCAAACATAAAGGTAAGCCCGTTACACAAGTACTCAAGGAAGAACCTCAATACTATGATTGGATGATGAAGGGAGATTTTCCCATGAACACCAAACAAAAACTCACAGAAATTTTGAATAGAACTTTGTTAAAAAAGGGATAATTCAAGCGTTCTTCAGCATCATTTCACCGATTTGGGAAGATTAATCTGCTCAAATGAAGCAGATTTGTAATTTAGCGGCAATTCTATATTTGGATTTGGAAAAAATAGTCATCATACC
>JBEAPC010000070.1:0-8848 GCA_041164585.1 Bacteroidota bacterium | reverse complement strand
ATCCCTAATCCATAAGTAGGCTGAGCATATAGCATGATCCTAAAATCTCCTTGCAAGATCCATTTGTCATTGGGCAAGTAGAGATTGGTTCTCAGGTTCATGTAAAACTGTTCCTTGGTAGTAACACTGGCATTTAATAAGGCAGAGGAAATATGGGTAGTTTTTGCATCTCCTAGTAATGAACTAAAGCTAATCCCTCCCCCAAATACAAAACCCACTGCTGGACCATACCCTACCACAGGCAAATAGGTCTTATACAATTTGCCCACTTGTAAATTGGTATCAGGAGCTTTACCCTTACTCTTGGTATATTGTCTTAGATAATCAATTAGGTCTTTTTGTGGTATCCCCTTAACTGAACCAACGCTATCAGTTTGGCCAAATAATCTAGCACTATGAAAGAATAGAAATAATATTAAGAAGTATATTTTGTGGGGATATTGCATAAGCTAAGCTCTGGTTGTAAAAGTATCTATTCTTAATGGAAACCTTTGGAATCTGGGCAATAAAAAAGCCTGTTTTGTCTTTTAAGACAAAACAGGCCCAACTATTTAAAAGGATTATTGACCCAGTTTGAATACCAAACCTCCGCCCAATCCAAATTGGTAGAAAGAAGAATAAGAAGAAACGCCAGCTCCAGCGCCGCCAGTTCCCAGATAAAATCCTCCACCAACAGCCTGACTAGCAGACATTAATTGGGCTTGGAATTTAAGACCCACTTTAGGAGTTGCCCAAACATTGGCTCCTAAACGGAATCCATAACCGAATTTGGTAGCGGTTGCAGTTCCAATTTTAAAACTAGTAATACCAATTAAACCTCCACCAAATGCTTCTACCTTGTCATTAGAAACAAAATAACGGTTGATACCCAACATGAAATTGTTGATACCAGCATCAAAAGTTCCAGATTTTGGACCACCGCTATAATAATTCATTGGAGCTTTTGTATCCAAACGGTTATACAAAAATTCAATCCCCATCATTTTTTGGGGTTTGATCTCAATACCTGCTCCCCACTGGAAACCACCATTGATGGTACCGTTAAAGTAATCGGTTGTAGAATAATAAGAATCTACTTTATCACTGAATGCGCCAACGGCGTATCCATTTAAACGGATATCAGCTTTTTTTTGTGCAGTAGCGGTTAGGGCAAATGCCATAAATCCCACCAATAACAAGAACAGATTTTTCATGTTGCTTTATTTAAATTTTCATTTTTTGACCAGTGGAGGTCTGTGATTATAGAACGAAAATCGGATTTATCCCTGATTATCCAAAACTGTATGTTAAATACTTAATATTATACTTGTTTAAATTTATAAAACCAAACATGTCTTTCTCTTGCCTATTTTACCTAAAAGCCAATTAGACCACCAATCTAGCAATGACAAATCCCAAAGAATGATTTATTTTCAATTGAAAATGGTTTTTATCATTTATAGAACTGATTATAGTCATGTGGTAAAAAAAACACATGATTTAATTTTGTGCCCGAGCAACAATCCATATCATGACAAATGCCATCTATTTAACCACCACTGAGCCTTTTTCTGGCAAGTCCATCATTGCCCTGGGGTTAATGAACCTACTTTCCGGTAAAACAGAAAAAATTGCCTATTTCAAACCCATTGTTAGTACCAATGGTCAAGAAAAGGACAACCACTTAGAAACCATTAGCAAACAATTTGGTTTAGAAACCCCTTATGAAGACATGTTTGCCTTTACCAGGGAACAGGTGGTTGAACTAAGGAATGAGGGTAACGAAGCTTTTATGATTGACACCATCATAGAAAAGTTCAAAAACCTACAAGAGAAGAATGAATTTGTCATTGTAGAAGGTGCCGATTTTATGGGCCGAAGTACCAATTTGGAATTTGACGACAATATTAGTATTGCCAAAAACTTAGGCATTCCTGTATTCCTAATTGTGAAAGGTGAAGACAAGACGGTACAGGAAACCGTATCGGCTGCCATCTCAACCTATAAATTATTTCAGGACGAAGGGGTTCAGATTCTAACCGTAGTTGTAAATAAACTAACCCCAGAATTAACCGATGAAGTCATTGAGAAACTAAAAGAAGGTTTACCTTCTGAAGTAATTATTAATGTCATTCCTCAAGACAGAAACTTGGGTAATCCCACCATTAAAGAAATTGTGGAATCTATCAACGGTAAAGCATTATTTGGTGAACACCTCTTTTCAAATCAAGTGGATCATAGCATCGTTGGTGCCATGCAATTGCATAACTGTTTGTTACGTCTTAAAAAGAATACTTTAATAGTCACACCTGGAGACCGTGGTGATATTTTAAGTGGGGTTTTGCAGGCCAATATTTCTAAGAACTATCCAAAAATTGCAGGAATCATCTTAACAGGTGGTTTGGTTCCAGAGCCCAGTATTTTAAAATTGATTGAAGGTTTGGATACCGTAGTACCAATTATTCAAGTAGAAACTGGCACGTTTGAAACCGTTAATAAAGTGGCCAGTACAGAATCCAGAATTGCGCACCATAACAAGGAAAAAATTGCTTTGGCCATAAGCACTTTTGATAAATATATAGACATCAAATCTATAGGTGAAAAAATCAATACTTTTCACACGCGCAACATTACACCAAGGATGTTCCAATACCAGATTGTCAAACGCGCCAAAGAACAACGCAAACATATTGTCTTACCCGAAGGAGGAGATGACAGGATTTTGTTAGCAGCCGATATGTTGGTAAAACAAGATGTGGTAGAAATTACTATTCTAGGTATCAAAGAACAAATTGCTGCCGCTGCACAAAGACTCAATATTGTCTTAGACTTTGAAAGGGTTCATATTGTTGACCCAGCTACTTCTCCTCTTTTTGAGGACTATGCCAATACCTTGTATGAATTACGCAAGGCCAAGAAGTTAACCCTTGATATGGCGCGTGACTTGATGTTAGACGTTTCTTATTTTGGCACTATGATGGTGTACAAAGGACACGCAGATGGAATGGTTTCAGGCGCCTTACACACCACACAACATACCATTAGACCTGCATTGCAATTTGTCAAAACAAAACCTGGTGTGAATACCGTTTCTTCCGTATTCTTTATGTGCTTACCCAATAGGGTTTCTATTTTTGGGGACTGCGCTGTTAACCCAAATCCTAGCTCAGAACAATTGGCAGAGATTGCCATCTCTTCTGCAGAAACTAGTTTGATGTTTGGCATTGAACCCAAGATTGCCTTACTCTCCTATTCTTCTGGTACTTCTGGCGAGGGAGAAGACGTAGACAAAGTAAGAAGGGCTACAGAAATTGTAAGAGAAAGAAGACCCGATTTAAAAGTAGAAGGACCTATTCAATATGATGCAGCAGTTGACCCTTCTGTTGGCAAGAAAAAAATGCCCAATTCAGAAGTAGCAGGACAAGCATCTGTGTTAATTTTCCCTGATTTAAACACAGGAAATAATACTTATAAAGCCGTTCAAAGAGAAACCGGTGCTCTAGCTATTGGCCCTATGTTACAAGGGCTTAATAAACCCGTTAATGACCTTAGCCGAGGTTGCACAGTAGATGACGTATTTAATACCGTTGTAATTACTGCTATTCAAGCACAACAAACCATTTAAGCCAATCGCATGAACATATTCGTGATCAATTCAGGAAGCAGCTCTATCAAATACCAGCTTATCAGTATGCCCGATGCATTTACTATTTGCTCCGGTTTAATTGAAAGAATTGGTTCTGATAATGCTAGTATCCAACACAAAACGTTTCATACAGGTACAGAGCAATCACTCAAAGAAGAATTGCGAATTAAAGACCATGCCATGGGTTTGAAATTGGTGGCTAGCTATTTATCTGAAGGACCACTGGCCGTTATCAAAGACCCAGCAGAAATACATGCTGTTGGACACAGGGTAGTTCATGGAGGAGAAAGTTTTTCTAATACCATGGAAATTACAGAAGAGATCAAGGCAAAAATTAAACAACTATTTCCTTTAGCACCACTGCATAACCCCGCAAATTTTTTAGGCATAGAAGTAGCAGAACAAATATTTACTACTGCCAAACAGATAGCTGTATTTGATACTGCTTTTCACCAAACCATGCCAGCATTGGCTTACAGAATGGCCATTCCCAATCGGTTTTATGAAGACCATAGAATCAGGAGTTATGGCTTTCATGGTACATCACACAAATTTGTTTCTGAAAGAGCCATTGAATATTTAGGTTTAACTAGTTCAAAAATCATTACCATTCATTTAGGTAATGGCTGCAGCATGTCTGCTATCAAAGATGGCAAATGTGTTGACCATAGTATGGGGTTAGGTCCTATGAATGGTTTGATGATGGGAACCAGGGCTGGTGATATTGATCAATCAGTCATTTTTTATTTAGTGAATCAATTGGGATATCCAATTGAACAGATTCAGGATGTACTCAATAAACAAAGTGGCATGTTGGGTCTTACCGGTTTTAGTGATATGCGTGACGTTAAAGCAAGGTATGAACAAGAAGACAAAGCCGCTATACTTGCTTATCAGATGTATGCCTATCATATCAAAAAATATATTGGCTCATTTGCTGCTGTATTAAATGGTTTGGATGCCATTGTTTTTACAGGAGGTGTTGGTGAAAATGATAACCTAACCAGGGCATTGGTTTGCCAACAAATGGAATGGATGGGATTAGTATTAGATCAAGATAAAAACGCCAAACGTCAAAAAGGAATAGTAGCCATAAACAGCAATGAAGCTAAGGTGAAAATACTGATTGTTCCTACCAATGAAGAATTAGAAATTGCCAAGCAATGTTATGCATTGGTATCATAAACTATTTTACAAAGCCCTTCTAAATACCATGACTTGCTTACCTTCTTTGGTAAAGATTAATTCCTCATTAGCAAGTGTGTAAGACAGGCTACCCCTTAGCAATTGAAGTAGTGGCGTTTCAAATTTAGCATTGTCACAAAACATTCTGGTGGCGGCTAAACTTTCAAAATCAACCAAATATGGGGTGACCCTGATTTTTCCTGAAATTTTATTACAACCAGTTGAACCAGAAAGTGAATTGTCCTTTGTTTTAAATTCCAACTGTGGCAATTCTTTTCCCGATTGTTCCTTGGTTACTTTATTGCCATTGATATACAGCAATTGCCAAAGCCCATTAATATCTGGGATCTCAACCACAATTTCTTTTGGAGTAGGTTTTAATTTGGTACTGCATGCAGACAACCCAAACAGGATACAGCAAATGAGGACTACAAAACGCATCTTAATTGTTTTGATGGCGCATCATGTCCATAAAGTTATCAAACAGGTAACGACTATCGTGTGGGCCTGGAGTACTTTCTGGATGGTATTGAACGCTAAAGGCCTGACGATCTTTTAAACGGATTCCTTCAATGGATTCATCGTTTAAATTCAAATGTGTGATCTCTACATTGTTGTGGTTGCGCACGGCTTCTGGGTCAACACCAAAGCCATGATTTTGAGTTGTGATCTCACACTGACCAGTAATAATATTTTTAACAGGATGGTTCAATCCTCTGTGACCATGGTGCATTTTGAAAGTAGGGATATCATTGGCTCTGGCTAATAACTGATGGCCTAGACAGATTCCAAAAACAGGTTTATTTTCCTCTAAAATTTCTTTTACGGTTGCTACTGCATAAGGCATGGCTGCAGGATCGCCAGGGCCATTAGAAAGAAAATATCCATTGGGTTGAAATTCTTTTAATCTGCTCAAAGGCGTCTTAGCAGGATGCACTCTTACATGCGCGCCTCTTTCTACCAAACATTCAAGGATATGTTTTTTAACTCCAAAATCAAGTACGGCAACTTTGATAGTAGCATTTACATCGCCTAGCTCATATTCTTCCTTGGTACTCACCGTACTGGCCAATTCAAGGCCATCCATATTGGGAACCGCAGCCAATTGCGCTTTCAAAACCTCCACATCAAGTTCTGAAGAAGAGATGATACAGTTCATAGCTCCCTTGGTACGAATATGGGCAACCAATGCACGCGTATCAATATCATCAATGGCAACAATATTGTTGTCTTTTAAATAATCGTTCAAATTACCATTGGCCTGAAAACGGCTGTATAATTCTTCTAGGTTACGGGCAATTAAACCATGAATTTTCACAGAACTACTCTCAACGTCTACATCTTTTACCCCATAGTTACCAATATGTACATTGTTCATGATCAAAACCTGGCCAGTATAACTGGGATCAGTAAATACTTCTTGGTAACCGGTCATTCCAGTATTAAAACAGATTTCGCCTGTGGCGATTCCTGTTTTACCAAAAGCCGATCCGTGAAAAACGTGTCCGTCTGCTAATACTAAAATGGCTGGTTGCTTGGTCTGAGGCATGGCTGGGTTCTAATTTGTTTTGCAAAAAAAATACAATTGCCCCTAATTCAGGGATAATCTTTTACACATTGGTCATAAAAAAAGGCAAGACTAAAAAAGTCTTGCCTATATGTTTCAACAGTTTCATGAAATTATTCAGCGGCTTTATCTTCAACTGCTGGAGTTTCTTCAACTGCTGGAGCTTCTTCAGCCACTGGAGCAGCTTCTGCAGCTTCAGCTTTCTTTTTAGCACCACCGGCTCTACGAGTCTTCTTAGCAGGTTCAACTGCTTTTTCAACACCATTACCGTAAATTTCATTGAAGTCTACTAGTTCAATCATTGCTTTTTCAGCATTGTCACCAGGACGAATGCCTAATTTCAAGATCCTAGTGTATCCACCTGGACGAGAAGCAATTTTAGGACCAATTACTGTGAACAATTCTTTCACAGCAGTTTTGTCTTGCAATTCTGCAAACACCAAACGGTGGTTGTGGCTGATTTGAGCAGCGCTTTCGTTTTTCTTTGTCTTAGTGATCAATGGTTCAACGTAAGTACGTAATGCTTTAGCTTTAGCCAAAGTAGTAACAATACGCTTGTGTGTGATCAACTGGCTAGCCAGATTCTGTAATAATGCAACCCTATGTGCCTTTTTACGGCCGAGGTTGTTGATTTTGTCTCCGTGACGCATGACATTTGTTTTTATATCTTATACCGTGTCAGGAATATAAGATGTGATGAATGGGATGGTTTGACTAGTAACTAAGCAGGGCTTAGTTGTCTAGGTTATCCAATCCTAATTTGTTCAAGTCCATACCAAAGCTCAAACCTCTTTCAGTTAATACTTGCTCAATCTCAGAAAGAGATTTTTGACCAAAGTTTCTGAATTTCATCAGGTCTTCTTGCTCATATTGTACCAATTCACTCAAGCTGTTAATTTTGGCAGCTTTCAAGCAATTGAAGGCACGTACAGAAAGATCCAAGTCTTCTAATGGAGTCTTCAACACTTTGCGTAATTGCAATACGTGTTCGTCAACTACATCTTCTTTCTTGTCTTCTTTGTTATCAAAAGTGATGTTCTCATCAGTGATGATCATCAAGTGTTGAATCAGAATGCGAGAAGCTTGTTTAACCGCGTCTTCAGGATGGATGGTACCATCTGTAGCAACGTCTAAAATCAGTTTCTCATAGTCAGTTCTTTGTTCCACACGATAGTTCTCAATAGCGTATTTAACGTTCTTGATTGGTGTGTGAATAGAGTCAATGGCAATGTATCCAAAAGCGGAATCCTTTACCTTGTTCTCTTCAGCTGGAATATAGCCACGGCCTTTAGCAATGGTTAATTCAATGTCCAACTTGGATGTGTTATCCATGGTGCAAATCACCAGTTCAGGGTTCATTACCTGAAAGCTCTGAGAACCTTCACCAATCATACCTGCATTGAATTCAGTGCGGCCTTTGATAGACAAAGTAATTTTCTCATTAGCTACTTCATGATCAACAGTTTTTTTGAAACGTACTTGCTTCAAATTCAGGATCACTTCGGTAACGTCTTCTGTGATACCTTTGATGGTTGCAAATTCGTGGTCAACGCCTTCGATTTTGATACCAACAATGGCAAAACCTTCCAAAGAACTCAGCAATACCCTGCGTAGGGCGTTACCGATGGTCAGGCCGAAACCTGGTTCCAATGGACGGAATTCAAACTGTCCTTCAAAATCTGTTGCTTTTTGTAAAACGATTTTGTCTGGCTTCTGAAAGCTTAATATGGCCATATTAGAACTTGTTTTTTACTGATGAATCTTCTTCCCACAAGAGAAAGAAGGAATATGTTTGAAAAAAGAACCCCGGATCTTACAATCCAGGTCCTTTTATTATTTAGAGTACAATTCCACAATCAGTTGTTCCTTGATATTCTCAGGAACGCTTTCACGATCTGGCATTGTAATGAAAGTACCTTTCTTTTCATTTTCATTCCAGTCAATCCAGCCAAACTTTGGATTCTTACCGCGGTTTTTGCTAACTACTGCAGAGTTATCAGCGCTTTTTGGTTTGTAAGCAATGATATCACCTGGTTTGCAAGTATAAGAAGGAACGTTCATCACTTCACCGTTTACGGTAATGTGCTTGTGGTTTACCAACTGACGAGCTTCAGGACGGCTAGCAGTAAGACCCATACGGAAAACAGTGTTATCCAAACGAGATTCCAACAATTTGATCAAGTTTTCACCAGTAACACCTTTAAGACGCTGAGCTTCTTCAAAAGTTTTACGGAACTGGCGCTCCAATACACCATAAGTGTATTTGGCTTTTTGCTTTTCACGGAGCTGCAGGGCGTATTCACCCAGGCTCTTACGTTTACGGGCAGCACCATGCTGACCCGGAGGGTTGCTGTTCTTACCCAACCATTTTGCATTACCTAAAATAGGCTCTCCGAAAATTCTTGAAATTTTGGTCTTGGGACCTGTGTAACGTGCCATTGATTATTTTTTGTGATTTTTTAATGACGATA
>JBEAPC010000069.1:0-3161 GCA_041164585.1 Bacteroidota bacterium | reverse complement strand
CCCTCCAGGCAATTTTTTTGCCTTTTTTCCCCGTTTTTAGCACGCCTATAATGCCGTAGCCATTGGTTTGTGTAATGACTTCTAGTCCTAGGTTTACCAAATGCTTTTGTAGAAATGCCTGAGTTTGTTCTTCCTTACCGGCTAATTCGGGATGTTGGTGCAAGGTTCTTCTAATCTGAACCAGTTGATCCGCCATTTGGTTGGCTGATGCTTGAATAGATTGGTGAACGGGGGGGACGGTTTTGTTGTCTTGTGACATTGCTGATAGCTGTATAAAAACGGCAGCGCTACAAAAAATAATTCTAAACAGTCTGGTCAATCTCATAACAACTAAATTAGTCTTCCAATCAATTCAATCTGGGAATCATTGCAATAGTTAGCAAGGATTCCATTTCTTACAAGGCTTTTACCAAACGGATAATACCAGTAGTCTGGTGCTGACCGCTCATGTCATTCTTGTTTTCTACTTTGGCTGTGTTCTCTGTTTTAGGAGCATCATTGCGTAAATAAGCAAATGTGATAGCTGGAACAAAAGCGATAACTGCGATTACTTGGGCTGAGAATAAGAACTTTTTCATGGTTGTTTGTTTTAAGTGTTTTTGGTTTGTTTTACTTTGATAGAACAAAGATAGGGTGATATTTGGTACTGTGCAACACATAGTACCTCCCAAAGGAAGGTAATATCCTAAGCAAATTAATGTGCAATGCTTTGAAATGCAGTAAATACAGGCCTTTCAGCGATTTAGCCCGCCAAAAAATTATTTTTGGGATTGTGACGAGTGGATATTTATCGTGATGAACAGTTGTTAGTTGGGGTGAAACTGGGGATTTTTAGGGGTGAACGGCAGGCATTTTTAAGACCCTTTGATTTAAGTGAATATAAAATCCTGTATTTTGAAGCATAAACGATAAACTTGATAATTATGAAAAGACGCATTTTCTTACTGACCCTAGTTGCGGGTCTTTTTTTAAGCCTAGTAGGCAGTGCCCAAACCCCAGCACCAGCACCAGCCAAAGTTCCCATGGACTTTTATGTAGGAAATTGGAAGGTATTGATGAAGGAAACCCCACAGGGCGATGTAAAACTGATTTTTAAGGTAGAAAAGAAAGGAGAGGAGCTAACTGGTGTGGTGCAGGATACTACTGGAAAAGAGATTACCGTGATCACCAAAACAGAATACGCAAGTGATGGTATTACCCTCTATTTTACTGCTGCTGGATATGATTTGTCACTGACCTTGGCCAAAAAAGACGAAGACCATGTAACTGGTTCATTGATGGCTATGTTCCAAGCAGAAGGTGAAAGGGTAAAAGAAGTTAAATAGGTAAGTGGGCTGGTTAGATGGAGGACTATGAAGCTTTAAAGCTCTCCGCCATCTTGGTGCAGATATCAGACTCAATCATCTGACCAGCCAATACCAACATATTGTTGAAAGCATTGGCAGAACTAATGCCATGACCCAAGATCACGGGTTTGGCCACACCTAGAACAGGAGAACCGCCATAATTCTCATAATGGAAACGGTTAAAATAAGCGTCCTGTTCAAAATTGCGCAATTGGGCTAGGTCATAAACTGACTCAGCCATTTTCAGGATAATATTTCCAGTAAACCCGTCACAGACAATCACGTCTGTCTTTGTGCCAAAAATATCGCGACCTTCTATATTACCTACAAAATTGATTTGGGCATTGTCTTTTAAGACAGGGAAAGTAGCTTGAGCTAGTAGATTACCCTTACCTTCTTCTTCACCCACATTCAGTAATCCAACTTTTGGGTTAGCTACGTGTAATATATGCTGGGCATACAAGCTACCCAATACGGCAAATTGATTCATTTGCTCGGGTTTACAGTCTGCATTTAGACCCACGTCTAAGATTACCCCTGTTTCTCCGTTTGATTTGGGAACAACACCAGATACACAGGGTCTGAGTACGCCTTCAATAGGTTTGATGCTAAACATAGCACCCACCAACATGGCACCGGTATTACCCGCACTGATAAAAGCATCAATCTTGCCGGTAGCCAATAGATGAAATCCAATGGCAATAGAAGAGCGCTGTTTTTCTTTGAGGGCCTTGGTAGGATGTTCGTGGTAACCAATTACTTCCGGGGCATGTACCAAATGCAAATTAGGCGATGCAACCTGATGCTCCTCTAATAAGGGATGCACCTGGGCTTCATCGCCTATGCAATAAATATGGGTCATACCATTAGCAGTGGACAAGAATTGCTTCAAGCCTTTCACCGCCTCAAGCGGTGCAAAATCTCCACCCATCATGTCCAAGCCAATATTCATGCGCGGTAGTCTAAGTAAGTTGAACTAAAGGTTACGCTTTCAGAGGTGCTTTCTCAGCAACCAATTTGCCCTTGTAGAACAATTTACCTTCGCTAACGTGCGCACGGTGGCGTACATGTAATTCTCCAGTGGTAGAATCCTTGCTCAAAGTCACTTCTTGTGCTTTGTAGTGTGTTCTTCTCTTAGCGCTGCGCTGTTGAGAATGTCTGCGTTTAGGATTTGGCATAATTCGAAATTTATAAAACTAAAAAAAAATTAATCCAGGTTTTTAAACTGATCCAGTCCTTTCCAAATGGTGGTAGGCGGCTCTTTTTGAGCGTCTTCTTCCATCTTCCTCAATTTCTCTAACACTTCTTTGTTACATTTTGGTCCCCCAATTTCTGATTCCGCACACATTTTTTGTAGCGGGAAACTCAGGTTCACAAATTCAAAAATCCAATCGGCCAGGTGCAAATGACTTTCTCCACGGCTAATATAATATACGTCAGGATCTTCCTCTGTCTCGTTCATTTGATCGGGCTCTTCCACTATCTTAACAATAATGTTGAACTCGTCCCAAAGCTGCATGGGCAGGCCGTTTCCGCACCTGTCGCAATTTACATCTGCACGTCCGTCAACGTCAAATTTTAATTGCATGAAACCGGTATTTTTTTCCAGTTTCAGTTTCACTTTGGCCTCGCAGTTTTCAAAATCCTGCGGTCCGTATGGTACAAAGAACTTATCGTTGATCTGGTATTCGTATTCATGAATCCCCGGCTTCAACCCCACAAATGCTATTTCAAATTCCCTCCGATGACTCATACTCCTTTTTTTAAAGGCTCGCAAAGGTAGGCCAAATCCACGGAACTGCCAAAGGAAAATCA
>JBEAPC010000068.1:0-4539 GCA_041164585.1 Bacteroidota bacterium | reverse complement strand
CGCCACTTTGTTTTTTATGCCGATAACTGGATTCCGCTTTTTTCCGAATAGTTTCTCTATAAGGAATCTTTGGTTTGTCAATGCTGATCTCTAGTTTGTGAATATGTGCTATTTTCCACTGTATCACTTGTAAATGAAGCTCACCCTGGCAGTGCAATAAGATCTGTCTTAATTCTGGCGAAACTTCAAACAATACCGTTGCGTCTTCACTCACCAATGTGTGCAAGACCTGTGAGAGTTTTTCTTCCTCACCCTTGTTCACGGTGGCAATGGCAACAGTCACATTGGGTTTTGGAAACTGAATGGGTGCTAATTCAATATTCGCACCTTTTTCGTGCAGGGTATTGTTCACGTGCGTAGATCTCAGTTTTAAAGTGGCCCCAATATCACCCGCTACTAACTCGTTTACTGGAATTCTTTTGTGACCTTCCAATAAAAGCAGTTGGTTAAATTGTTCGGTAACACCCGTGTTTTCGTTCACCAATTCCATACCCGATTTGATGGTTCCACTATACACTTTAAACAAACTCAGCTCTCCAATATGTGGTTCGGTGATGGTTTTAAAAATAAAGAGGCAAGTGGGTCCATTAGGATCACAGGGTAGCAATTTGCCAGACAGGGTTTTTTGAGGCGGCATTTCTACAGCACTAGGACAAACATTGTCAATAAAACTTAGGATTCTTCCAATGCCTATATTTTTTTCTGCCGATGCACAGAACAGGGGAAAAATATGGTGCAGGATCATGGAATTATGTAATCCCAGTTTCATGTCATTCTCGTCTAGTTCTCCTTGGTCAAAATATTTTTCCATCAAACCCTGGTCATTGGCAGCAATAGTTTCTACTAGCTCTTTGTGTAATTGGTCTGCTTTTTCTTTTAAATGGACTGGGATGGGTTCTTTGCTGGGCTTGCCACCATCAGGACCATATTGGTACATGGTCATATTGAGCACGTCAACAATGCTGTTAAAATTTGCACCCGTATCTACCGGAAACTGAACCATTACTACATTGGGTCCAAAATGCGCTTTGGCTTCTTGAACGGTTTTGTCAAAGTCGGCACCCTCTTTGTCTAGTTGGTTAACAACAAAAAGCGTGGGCGTTTTAAATTGATCTGTGTATTCCCAGATAATATCGGTTCCTACTTCTACCCCTATACTAGCATTGAGGATCATGAGACCAGTATCGGCCACGCGTAAAGCACTGATGAGTTCACCAGAAAAATCATTGTATCCCGGGGTATCTATGATATTGATTTTATAGTTTTTCCAAACCGTATGCATTAAAGACGCAAAAACAGAACTTTGGCGTTCTGTTTCTAATTCATGGTAATCACTGACGGTGTTTTTTGCAAGTATGGAACCGGGTCTGTTAATGAGTCCGGCTTCAAATAACATGCTTTCTGCTAAGGTGGTCTTTCCGCAGCCGGGATGACCCAGCAACGCTATATTTTTTACATGGTTGGAATCAAAGCTTGCCATGATGGTTTATTTAAGAATGAATTGATGGAATTCTGTTTTCAAGTTTTCAATAAAACCTAGAAGTGCATCTAGTTTCTCCTTTAGGTAGTGGTGTGGAATTCGATGACCAAAATTGGGGTGTCTTTCCGCTTCTGTAACATGGTGTTTGATCTCATGTTTGAGGTCATGAACATTAATCAGCTGAATGTGAAATTGGTTGTGAAAATGTTCAATACCTTCTAATGTGCTGTGTTCAGTTTTTCCGGGAGCAAATAGGTACAATTCGTTTTTGAGTTCATTAATCATTTGTTTGTACTTGGCCAAGGTTTGATGCCAAATTTTGCACTCTTCAATGAGTGCCAGGTGCTGTTCAGCGGTAATCATTGCAATCGATTTAAAGTGAAGAAAAATGCTGATTTTACTCAGGAATAATGGCAGAATAAATTTAAAAAAGGCATAAAAAAATAACCATGACAATCGTCATGGTTATTCAAGGAAAATTCAAGTATTATTCAATAATGGAGCCTAAATGCTGGGTATCAGTTTCAGTATTAATGCTTGGATTTTTCTTCGGCAATATCCTTGCGGATTACTTGATTCAAATTGATCTTAGTATTTTTCAAAATCAAAATAGTTGTTCCTTTTTCACGGGCAAAGGCCGATTCAATTTTTCCAAATTTTACCACTGATTCAAAATTGTTTTCTTGATCTGCCATTTCTCTTTCTACGTCTTTGGATTCCTTTACCTGAATCACGTGTTTGATGGGATCTTTCAAGCTAAGCCAGTTTAGATAATCTGCATCATAAGATATAGCTTGAACTCCTTTGATTTTGGAATAATAGTTTACAGCACCCACTTGTCCATAATTGTCACAATACACAAGGGTGTGTTTTGGATCATTGATACTGATAATAGCACTATCCACTTTTGCGGCCATTTCTTTCCAGCCCAACATGTCTGCAAAATCTTGGGGAATCTCATGATTCTTTCCGTCTTCCCACCTGATCAATCCAAACTTTTTAAAATCGGCCTCATTGGTCCGCATCTGTTCTGGTGTTTGAATAGGAAAGATGAGGGTGAACATGGGTATCATAATGGCAAAAGGAAAGACCAAGCAGACGGGTTTTAAATAAACACGCCAAGTCTTTGATAAAACCTGTTCTAAATACACAGCACCAAAAGCCAATAAAACAGGATAGAGCCCAATGGCATAATAAGCTTTGGCTTTGAAATACAGAAAAAAGCAAATGCTGAAACAAAACCCCCATAGCAAAACCCTAAATGGCTTAAATGGTTGGTACCTAAAAAAGCCAACAAATGCGGTTACTAGTACAAAAAAAGCAGCAAAGAAAAACAGGAACTGTTCTTTGATAAAATGCGAACGCTCAACGTTCACCAATTGCGTTTTTTGTAATTCTTGCATATGCGCCACTACTGGAAAATCGTTTACCCATTGCCAATAGAGATTAGGCGCAATCAGGAGTATGCACAGCAAAATGGAAAAATAAAAATGCGATTGCGTAAAAATTTTTCTTTGTTCAGTGATCAACAATGCAGGGAATAATCCCAATAGCAAAAAAACAATATTGTATTTGTTCAAGAAACCCAACGCCACAGCAACGGCCAAATAGTACAACCATTTTTTATGTTCCGTTTGTATATACTTCACCACAAAATAGTATGCAGTAGTCCAAATGAAGATTTCAAATGAATTAGGTTGAAACAGAATATTGATACGCAATAATGCAGACATTAAAATGGCAATAGCACCCATGCACAATGCAAAGATTCCGCCTTTTAAAGTTTTAATGATTTTCCAAACCATCAAAATGGTCATGGCGCCAAACAATGCAGGAAAAAACTTGACCCAGAAAATACCATTGCCCAATTGTAAAATAATCCAAGCCATCCAAGAGCTGAATGGTGGAACTGATTGAAAACCCCAAGCCAAATGCTTGGCTTGATCTAGATGCAGGTATTCATCACGATGTAAATCAAATACCGGATTGATTAATTGAAATTGGAGAATCATTTTGATTAGCAAAAAGCCAACCAATACCACTGTGGTTTTCTTCATATTAGTTGATTAGCTATTTGCAGCGGCCTCCAAAACAGCTATTTCTAATTTGCGCATTTTCAACAGGGCTTCCATTACTTTTTGACCATTATTTGAATGGCTCATGAGTTTGCTTAGTGAGGCTGGAATAATTTGCCAAGAAACACCAAACTTGTCTTTGAGCCAACCACACATAGACTCCTGCCCTCCATCTGCAATTAAGCAATTCCAGTATTTGTCAATTTCTGCTTGGTCTTCACATTGAACTACAAATGAAAGCGCTTCATTGAATTGAAAATAGTGATCACCTGGGCCATCCATTAGGATAATGGGTTTATCCATCAAGTGCATTTGACCAAACATGAGTTTGCCTGCTTGTTCTGGATTTTCAGGACCATATAATTCTGTGATATCAATTGCAGATGATGGAAAAATGGAAGCATACAATTGCATGGCTGATTGTGCATTGCCAAACTGCTTGTTAGAAAATAGCATAGAAGGCAGCAGTAAATTATTATCGCTTAACATCAATTGCCAGGTCAAACCAAATTTATCTTTTAACCAACCATAGCGTTCACTCCATGGGTACTTGTCTAAAGGCATTAAAACAGAGCCACCATCTACCAGTTTTTCCCATGCTTTATTTAAAGCATCTATATTATCAAAATTGGCAAAGACAGAAATGCTAGCATTTAACTGAAACATGGGTCCTCCATTGAGTCCCATAAATCTTTGACCGTTCAATTCCCAATTCACCACCATGGGACTTTCCTGAATAATCTTGGATTCAGGAAAAATAGAACAATAAAAAGTTGCTGCTGCTTTGGCTTGTCCATCAAACCAAAGACAGGGATAGGTTTTTTCTGACATAAATGAAAGATAGGGTTAATTATTTTTTTCTGCCCTATCCGAAAACCATTTTCCAAGATAGGCGCCTATAAGGGATGGAAGGGCATATAAGATGAAAACCAAGAACTCAACAGGAATTAAATTATGGCTACCGCGATAGATGGTTGCTTCATA
>JBEAPC010000067.1:0-4055 GCA_041164585.1 Bacteroidota bacterium | reverse complement strand
TTCCCAGTCCAATAACATGGCTTGGGTGGCTTTCATAATAGGGGCTTCTTTTTCTGCCAATGCACTATCCATGCCACTAGCAACTAACTCCGCTATTTCTGCTTTATAAGCGTCATTGAATTTTACATAATAATCTCCTACAAAATGGTCACCCTTCATGCCCGTACTTGCTGGTGTGGCTCCATGGCCATATCGCTGCCAAGCAATCATACTCTTACAAATATGAATCCCTCTATCATTGACAATACAGGTTTTGGCAACATGATATCCATTGGCTTTTAAAATTGCAGCAATACTCCAACCCAAAAAATTATTGCGTAAATGCCCCAAGTGCAGGGGCTTATTGGTATTGGGAGAACTATATTCAACCATTACAGTTTGGTTGCGTGTTGCATGCAAACCAAAACCTTCTTTGCCCTGAACGCTTTGCAAAAAGCCCAACCAATAGGCATTGGAAATACTTAAATTTAAGAAGCCCTTGATCACATTAAACCCACTAAAGATTTCAGGATGTTCTGCCACCAAGGCGGTTCCTAATTCCTGACCCAGGGCATCGGGTGATTTTTTTAATTGCTTTACAAAAGCAAATAATACCACGGTATAATCCCCTTCAAATTCGGGTTTGGTGGCATTAACCAATACCTGTTCTATATTCAGATCTACAGCATACAATTGCTGTATAGAGGCTACGGTGGCTGCTTTTATTTGGGCTACTACACTATTCATCTTAACATTTTCGGAGGACAAAGCTAACAAATTAAGGCCTACCTTCGCCACGGTAAATGCGAAAGCTGCACGAAAATATACGTAGCCTGATTCTCAGTGTTGTGGACTTCTTCTATCCGTTCTTTCGTGGTCTCATGCCCTTACAAACCTTTAGATATGCCGCTTGTGGCGGATTTAATACGGTTTTAGACATCAGCTTATTTTTTGTTTCCTATAATTTTATCCTGGACAAACAGCCCGTGCATCTTGGTTTTTTGACCATTGGGCCGCATATTGCTGCATTCTTAATTGGCTTTATGGTCACTTTTCCCATTGGATTTTACTTGAGTAGGTACGTGGTATTTCAAGAAACATCAGTTAGAAAAGCCAAACAATTGGCCAAGTATTTTGCCGTGGTCTTTGGCTGCTTAATTTTGAACTATGCGTTCTTAAAACTATTTGTAGAACTCTTTGGTTGGTATCCCACGCCCAGTAAAATTTTAACCACTGTTTTTGTAGTGGCTTTCTCTTATGTGAGTCAGAAGAATTTTACTTTCCGGCCACAACAGGGGAATTAAGCAAATGGCTCTTGGGTCTAATCTGTAATTGCAAAGTAGCTAGTCCTGTTTTTTCTGCGTGCACTACTTTTAATTGATGCTTTCCGCTCAAAGACAATTCCACCATATGGCTGGTGCCATCATCGTATTGCGTATAGCTAGAAGACCAGGCGTCGATGATGATTTTTCCATCCAAATAAACACGCACCAAATCATCCGCAGTAATAGACAATTGATAAAGATCTTTTGGGAAGTTCATGCTAGTGGTTGCTACTGTTGCAAAACTATCTGCCGGTAATTCCTTATCTATTTTGCCCCACCAGATATAGTTCAAATCCTTGACTGTAGCGGTTTTGATGGGAGTAGTGGTTAATAGCTTTTCAAAAGCTGATACTGCGTTTTCTGGATGGCTCAAACTATCCCATTGATACCAATTCACCATCCAATTTTCTTTGGGGTTAAATCCCTTCCATGAAAAATGTTGTGTTATTCCTGCGGCGGTATTTTTACCAAATGCATCGGTGGTTGCAGCACCTTTGTATTGCAATTTGATTTCTGGATTTATGGTATTGGAATCCAATCGCGCCAGCAGCTTTGAGGGCAAACTATCTGGCCCACGAGTTAAGATTTCAAAACCTTGCAATTTGCTCAAAGCCCATTCTCCCTTGGGTCCTAAAATTTCAAATTGATAGTGTCCCAAACTATCAATTTGACTCAGCCATAAAAGGGGAGACTTAAAATCATAAGGCCCCCAGGGCGTGATTCTAATTTGGTCAATCCCTTGCGGAAACCCTTGTGCGGGAAGGGCTTTGGCCGGAATGCTGGCTAATCGCTTGTCTTCTTGATAGTCTAGGTCAAGTAAATCACCTTCTCGGCTGGTATCTATTTCATTGAGGCGTTGTCCCCATTTCCAAATCTCACCCACCTGCATTTTTTTATTGCCACCAAATGCAGAAGAGTCCGTTCCCATAAGATCATAGACCAATTTATTATAGCTAAACCTATTAGAAGTAATCCAATAATTTTTACTTTCTGTATTGCGCAATCTGGCATAAGCCCAATCGGCGGGTTGCTTTTCTCTGGACCAAAGTTTAATAGCGGTACCGTCTTCTAAAAAACGATTCATGGCAATATTGATGCTTTGCCCGTGTTCTATAGCAATGCCAATTCTATTTCCTACAAACACATTGTCTGAAAAATCACTGCTATAACTATAGCCTCCCCAAATGCCGTGATCACAACCTTCAAAGCGATTGTGCAACACCGTATTAGTACTAAATGTTAGTTCTGCACCATTGGTAGGAGCAAAGGAAAAATCGTTTCCGTATAAGAGATTATGGTTGCATCCGCCCGTTGCAGAATCCATGGTGGTTTGACCGGCCCAAAGAAAAAAGCCATCGCCCCCATGCGTAACAGAATTATAGGCAAATACATTTTCACTACTCTGTTCAAACACCAAGATCCCCGCGCTGTCTTGTCCGCGTCTATAAAAACCAAAACTGCTGCCGCGCACATTATAGTCCAGTTGGTTGTGATAAACCTGGTTAAAACTGCTTCTATACATGCCAATGCCCAGACCTGAATTAAAGGAAAAATCATTGTCATAAACTTGGCCATTATTGCATTTAGTCATCATCAATGCGCATTGCCCACCATTAACCAAATTGTCATGGATCTTGGCGCCATCGCAGTTTTTAAGATAAATAGCAGCCCCATAGCGCAACCACTCGTCTTTTTCATTGTGGTGAAAACTCATCCAATCACTATTATCTTCCTTGTTCCAGAGGCTATGTAATTGTTGGCGATAATTATAACTGAGGTTGCAGTGTTCAATGGTCAGTCCCTGAACACTGTCGGCCAGAATGGCTATTTGAAAACCCTTGACTACCAGGTTTTTGATGGTAATGTTTTTGGATCCGGGAACAATATAAATGGCCAGCCCACGCATTTGATTGGGTAGGGTGCCCAAGGGCGAACCGTCTAAAATGGCTTGGGAAAAGTCTACCGTAATATTATTGCCAGCAATCCGAATCAAGGATTTGTCTAAGGCTGGATCTGCTTTTAGCTGGTATAGACCAGGCTGAATGACCGTGCTTTGTTGAATCTGCATGCCCTTGGTCAAGGGCATTTGGGCCAGGCTGGACAGGGAAAATCCTGTCAGCAATAAGGTCAAAAGGCGGATAACCAGCTTGTTTTGCATGACTAAAAGTACGGATTTGCTAAAAAAACTGCTAAACCTTGTAGAATTTACTGTCAGGTTCTGACAATTTTGCACTTTGGCCCGGATGGCATGGTGATTGACAGTAATGCATAGATTTCATACAGGAATCAAAGATTAAAAAATAAGTATATGGGAAAGATTATTGGAATTGACCTAGGAACAACCAACAGTTGCGTCTCTGTAATGGAGGGTAACGAACCTGTTGTAATTGCCAACGACGAAGGACGTAGAACAACCCCTTCAGTTGTAGCATTTTTGAAAAATGGTGAGCGTAAAGTAGGAGATCCTGCAAAACGTCAAGCCATTACCAATCCTCAGAACACCATCAGCAGCGTTAAGCGTTTCATGGGTAGGAGGTTTGATGAAGTAACTGAAGAAATCAGCCACTGGAGCTATAAAGTTGCCAAAGGCGATAACAATACGGTACGTGTAGCAATTGATGATCGCTTGTTTACACCACAAGAAATCTCTGCCATGATTTTGCAGAAGATGAAAAAAACTGCAGAAGACTACTTGGGTCAGGAAGTAACAGAAGCGGTGATTACCGTTCCTGCTTATTTTAATGACGCTCA
>JBEAPC010000066.1:0-2684 GCA_041164585.1 Bacteroidota bacterium | reverse complement strand
CTTCCTGAATACGAGGTGTAACGCTAGATGGTACATTGATTAAATAATCACTCAAGTCTTTCATATTGCCACCACTTTCTCCCGTAAAACCTACGGTGATAATCCCTTTGGCTCTAGCGGTTTCAAAAGCTTTGACAATATTTTTAGAATTGCCAGAGGTACTCATGCCAATCAATACATCGCCTTTTTCCATGATGCCATCTACCAGTCTAGAATAGATTTCTTCAAAGCTATAATCATTGGCCACCGCCGTTAAATAAGAGGTATTGCAGTGCAGGGCTTCAGATGGAAGGGCCCTACGGTTCTTGTAAAACCTACCAGAGAACTCAGCAGCCAAGTGTTGGGCATCGGCAGCAGAACCACCATTGCCACAGAAATGAACCCGTTGTCCATTGTTAAAAGCAGGCACCACCATTTTGATCACACTGTCAATGGCAAGAACCAAGTCCTCATTTTCCAAAATGGCTTGCTTAGTATCTATAGAAGCCTTGATTAATTTTTTAATTGCAACTTTCATGTTAAAGGGGTTTGCGCCAAATCTTCAATGGTTTGAACCAATTGAGGCCATCCATATTTGATTTTCTCCGCACGAAGTTGCGGCAAAAAATGGTTTTCTCCTAATGCGTACAGGTTTTTAATGCCTTCAGCAATAGCTTTAACATTTGGTTCAACAACCAGTCCTACTTGACCATTTGGTACCAATTCTGCCAGACCACCCACATTGGTCACCAACATGGGTTTTTCAAAATGATAGGCTAGAGGGGTGACCCCAGACTGTGTAGCATTCTTATAGGGTTGAATGACAAAATCGGCTGCACTCAAATAATAGCGCACTTGATCATCTGCAATAAAATCTGTTTTCAAGATCAATAAATCTCTGATACCCAATTGTTCAATTTTTAAAAGATATCCTGCTTCAGCTTCATAGAATTCTCCAGCTACCAAGAGTTTGGGAACTACCATTTCTGGATGGGCATGGGCCTCTTCTTTTAATAAAGCCATAGCTTCTAATAACAAATCCAGTCCCTTGTATTTACGAATAAAACCAAAGAATAGAATAATGGGTTGTTCTATAGGAATGCCCAAATATTGCTTGGCTTGGACTTTGTCCATTGGGTCACCAAAATTGTCATACAATGGGTGAACCGCTTGAATGGCACGGGTTTGAGTAAAAGCTTTTAAGTCTGATAAGACTTTGGTGCTCATTGTTACAAAGCCATCCACTGGCCCTACAAAATATTGGGTAAAGGGTTTGTCACCCGGTCTTTTTTCGTGTGGAACCACATTGTCTGCAATACAGATAATCTTAGAATGCTTATTGCCTTTGATAATTCTTAAAATGGTACCCAAACATGGCCCCATGAGTGGCAACCAATAACGCACCAAGACAAGGTCTGGATTGGTGGCTTTGATTTTTCTACCAACACTGATCCAATTAAGTGGATTCATGCTATTGATACACACCTTGATATTTAGGTCTTTGGGTGCTTCCTGTTCGCTATACTGGGTTTTGCCTGGGAATAAAAAACTGGGATACTGTAGACTAAAAGTATAGACGGTTACTTCATAACCCTCTGCTTGAAATGCACGTGCAAGGCGCTCATTAAAACTAGCAATTCCTCCACCACGGAAGGGCCAAGTGGTGCCAATCAGGGCTAGTTTTTTCATGAAATCAATTTTAATCCTGGATCCCCAGTTTACCAGCAATCAGGTACACATTTCTTTCGGGTGCATTTCTAGCCACCAGCTCGGCAATAAAGCCAGCAAGGAAAAGTTGCATCCCAATAATCATGGTAGTAAGGGCTATAAAAAAAGCAGGTTTGTTGGTAAGCGCAAAATCAGTGTCAATGATTTTCTCTACAATCAAATAGGCGCTAGAACCTAGACCCATCATAAAGAATAGGGTTCCCCATAAACCAAATAATTGCATGGGTCTTTTGCCAAATTTGCCTAGGAACATAATAGTTGCCAGATCCAAAAATCCGTTGACAAAACGCTGCCAACCAAATTTGGTGACACCATATTTTCTAGGTCTATGTTCAACTACTTTCTCTCCAATCTTTCTAAACCCACTCCATTTGGCTAGAATAGGAATATAACGGTGCATCTCACCATAAACCTCAATGCTCTTAACCACATTGTGTTCATAAGCTTTGAGCCCACAGTTAAAGTCATTGAGTTTAATCCCTGAAGCCCATCGCGCTACCGCGTTAAAAAGCTTAGAAGGAATATTCTTAGTAAGGGTATTGTCATAACGTACTTTCTTCCAGCCACTGACCATATCATAACCATCGTTGATGATCATGCTTCTTAGTCCTGGAATCTCATCGGGAGAGTCTTGCATATCCGCATCCATGGTAATCACCACATTTCCCAAAGCAGCTTTAAAGCCCTCATTCAATGCAGCTGATTTACCATAGTTGCGGCGGAACCTAATGCCCTTAAAAGCAGGGTTCTTTTGTGCAATAGATTCTATTACTTTCCAACTGTTATCGGTGCTGCCATCATCTACCATGATTACTTCAAAGCTCCATTGGTTTTCGTGCATCACGCGCTCAATCCATGCACAGAGCTCCGGTAAAGATTCGTCTTCATTCAATAATGGTACAACAACACTCAGATCCATAACAGTACTTAAATCTTATTAGAAAGGATTTTGCTTAGGGGTCTTTTTGGCAACACCA
>JBEAPC010000065.1:0-36077 GCA_041164585.1 Bacteroidota bacterium | reverse complement strand
GGGGTGGAGGGTAAAAAATGAAAGTAGCCGTAGTAGGAGCCACCGGCTTAGTTGGCACTAAAATGTTGCAGGTTTTGGCAGAACGTAATTTTCCGGTAACTGAAATTGTTCCGGTAGCATCTGAAAGGTCCGTTGGTAAGGAAGTTGTCTTTAAGGGCAAGTCTTATAAGGTGGTGAGCATGGATGATGGAATTGCAGCCAAACCAGCCGTGGCTATTTTCTCTGCAGGTGGTGGAACCTCACTTGAATGGGCTCCTAAATTTGCAGCCGCAGGAATTAGGGTCATTGACAATTCTTCAGCATGGCGTATGGATCCTTCTAAGAAATTAGTAGTACCAGAAGTAAATGCAGAAGTGTTAACAGCAGATGATTTTATTATTGCTAACCCTAATTGCTCTACCATTCAAATGGTGGTGGCTTTACAACCCTTGCACCAGAAATACAAAATCAAACGCGTAGTAGTAAGTACTTATCAAAGCGTTACTGGTACTGGTAAAAAAGCGGTTGATCAATTGTTCAATGAGCGCAAAGGCATTGAAGGAGAAATGGCCTACAAATACCAGATTGACTTAAACGTGATTCCTCAGATTGATGTGTTCTTGGAAAACGGATATACCAAGGAAGAAATGAAAATGGTGAAGGAAACCAATAAGATCATGCAAGATGATAGTATTAAAGTAACTGCCACCACCGTTCGTATTCCAGTTGTAGGTGGACATAGTGAAAGTGTGAACGTAGAATTTGAAAATGAATTTGACTTGGCCGATGTTAAAGCGCTTTTGTCAACGGCACCAGGTGTGGTGGTACAAAACGATGATGCTACACAGTTTTATCCAATGCCATTATGGGCACACGAGAAAGACGAAGTATTTGTTGGTCGTTTGCGCAGAGATGAAACTCAGGACAAGACTTTGAATATGTGGATTGTAAGCGATAACCTTAGAAAAGGTGCTGCTACTAATGCTGTTCAAATTGCTGAATACTTATTGAGCAAAGGATTGTTATAAAGAAAATGTTTGTGTTTTTTTAAGGCCTCTTGATGTTCAAGGGGCCTCTTTTTTTTGTGAATCATTGCTTGGGTAATTCTTTGCTACCTTTAAGAAAAGCAAAATCATGTCTACCCAAAATGCATTGGATGCAAGTATAGGTCAAACCATATTTGATCTAACAGCAGCCAAGCTATGCTTTCTACCCAGATTGGCCAACTCGCATAAAGGCAGTCATGGTCATGCATTATTATTAGCGGGTAATTTTGGGAAAATGGGAGCGGCCATCATTGCAGCCAAAGCCTGTTTGCGCGCGGGTGCTGGACTGTTAACTGTAGGAGTTCCTGAACATACACAAGCTTTAATTCATATAGCTTTGCCGGAGGCGATGGTAATTGATAGAGAACAGGATTCCTTGATCTATCAGCATTATCAAAGTATTGGGATTGGTCCAGGACTAGGTGTTGATGCTGTTTCTGTTAAACAAGTTAGCGCTCTATTGGAATCTGGTTATCAGCAAATAGTCTTGGATGCAGACGCGCTCAATATTTTGTCTGCTCATAAATCATTGATGCAATTGGTTCCCAAGCAAGCCATTCTCACACCGCATCCAAAAGAGTTTGATAGACTGTTTGGGCAGTTTGACAATGATGATCAAAGAAGAGAAAAAGCATTGGCTGTTTCTAAAGCCAATGGATGGGTGATTTTGTTAAAAGGGCATCAAAGTTTTGTTGCTGTTGATGGCATGGGAACCTTTAATACAACAGGCAATGCGGGTCTGGCCAAAGGTGGTTCAGGCGATTGTTTAACCGGCATTATTACTGCATTATTAGCGCAGGGTTATTTGCCAGCAATTGCTACTAGGTTAGGCGTATTCTTGCATGGCTTGGCTGCAGATCTTTCGCTAGAAAATCAGTCTATGGAATCTATGTTAATTACCGATGTAATTGAATCATTGGGCAAGGCTTTTAAACAGCTTGCTGCCTAATCTTATTCCTACTTAATCTTCTAGAGCTCTATTTAAAAAAGCAATCAAGGGTTGCAAGGCTTCAAATGCTTTGGCAATGGTTTTGACTAATTGTTTTTCTGTAAGTTCTTTGTCTGCAATAGGTGCTATTGCTATCCAGCTTTTCAATTTTAAGTATTCAATAGCAGGGTTTTCTTTTTCATATCCCTTTGGTTCTCTGACCAAGGCCATACCTTCTGATCTATCCAAGTCACCGTACTGTTGTTTGAAATTTTTAAGCTTCAATAGTTTTTGGAATTCTGGCCAGTTATAGTCAATCTCTTGTCTAATTTTTTTCATCTTATCTGCTTCCGCCATATAGAGGCCACCCCCTACAAAACTCTTACCACCTGGTTCAAAATGAAAATAATATCCTGCGGTCAAAGCTTTTTTTCCGCCACTATTAATACTGGCACCCATATTGGTTTTATAGGGTGCTTTGTTTTTACTGAACCGCACGTCTCTATTGATTCTAAACACACATTCTTTGACGCTTAAATGCGCAATGGATGGGTCTTTCTTGGAAGTTTCCTTGATTACATCATTCACCAATGCCGCAAAATCTGCCTTACAGTCTTCGTAGACTTTTCGGTTTTTATCAAACCATTCTTTGCTGTTATTTTTTTCTAATTGTTTTAGAAATTGTATAGAGCTATTGGCTAACATGTTTATTGATTTTGTTCAATTAAATTAAGAAATTCTTCTTCCGATAAAATGTGGATACTACCTATTTTTTTGGCTTTTTCTAATTTGCTTCCTGCGTCTTCACCCACCACCAAGTAATTGAGCTTACTGCTCACTCCAGACAGTAATTTTCCGCCATTGTCTTCTACCATTTGTTCTGCATCTGATCTTTTTAATCTAGTAAGAGTACCTGTAAATAAAAAGGTTTGACCACCCAAACTGTCTTTACCTGAACTTTCTTTTTTGGTGTTTTTTATTTGAAGACCCAATTCCTCAAGCTCATGCAGCATCTGCATATTCTGTTCATTCTGAAAAAACTGGTAAATGCTTTTTGCCACTTTCACACCTACGTCTTCTAAACCCAATAGTGTTGCCTCATCCATGCTATGAAAATCATAAACCTGTTCAACGGCATTGGCCAAGGTTTTGGCGGTGGTTTCTCCAACAAAACGAATCCCCAATCCATAGATCAAACGATGCAAGGGTTGTTGTTTTGAAGCTTCAATAGCAGCTTGTAAATTATCCATACTTTTCTTGCCAAATCCTTCCAATTTTGAAACAGCATCAAAGGATAGTTTATAAATACCGGGTATGTCTTTAAGTAATCCTAATTCATAGAATTTGCGCACATTGGCTTCTCCAAAACTTTTGATATCCATGGCATCCTTACTCACAAAATGGATCATGCGTTCTGCCACTTGGGCTTCACATTCTATATTAATGCATCGCCATACGGCTTCTGTTTCTTCTTTGAATAATTGGCTTTTACAAACCGGACATTCTTTTGGAAATTGAATACTAATTTCTGCGCCTGTTCTTAATTCTGGTAATGATTTAACTATCTGTGGAATCACATCGCCAGCGCGTTCAATGAGCACTTGGTCTCCTAGTTTCAAATCTTTCTCTCGAATATATTCTTCATTGTGCATGGAGATACTAGAAACTGTTACGCCTGCTAAGTATACCGGATCCAATTTGGCAACAGGTGTAACAGCGCCTGTTCTGCCTACTTGAAATTCTACTCCCCTTAAAAAGGTTGTGGCCTGTCTTGCTTTGAACTTAAACGCAATGGCCCAACGGGGGTGGTGCGATGTCATGCCCAATTGTTCCTGTTTGGCCAGACTATTCACTTTCACCACCATGCCATCAATTTCATAGTCTAGATTGTCTCTTACTGATTCAAATTCCAAACAATAATCAATGACTCCCTGTATGCCTTCCGAAATGCGTTTCTCTTTTTGTGGACTTTTGAAACCCAGGTCCCATAAGAGTTGTAAGGATCCTGCGTGTGTGCTCAATTGGGCAACAGGTTCTCCATTGTTTGACTGATAATAACTAACATGATACAGAAAGGCGTCCAAATTTCGGTTAGCCACTTCCCTGGGGTCTTTCATGCGCAAACTACCGCTGGCGGCATTTCTTGGGTTAGCCAATGGAGCCAATCCCTGAGCCGTTAATTGTTCATTGTAGCGGTGAAAGGAATTTTTACTCATGATCACTTCACCCCTGATTTCTATTTGTTGTATGCCGTAATCGTAAAATTTGGCTTTGAGAGGTATAGATCTGATTTGTTTGATATTATTGGTAATATCTTCTCCAGCAACCCCATCGCCCCGCGTAACCGCCCTTACCAATAAATCGTTTTCATAGATCAATGAAATACTGGCTCCATCAAATTTGGGTTCAATGCAGTAGGTAATGGTACCCGTTTCACTTAGTTCTCTTGCTTTTCGGTCAAAGTCATTGAGGTCATCTGCATTATAACTATTGTCCAGGCTTAACATGGGTACCAAATGGGCCACTGTTTGAAAGCCTTGGTTCAAACTGCTTCCCACCCGTTGGGTAGGAGAGTCCTTGGTTATCCAGTCTGGATAGGTTTTCTCAATGGCTTCTAGTTGCTTGTATAGCTGGTCATATTCAGTGTCTGAAATCAAGGGGTCATTCAATACATAATAACGGTATTCATGAAAACGCAATACCTCTTTTAACAGGTTCAACTGAAAAATATCGGTGATTCCGGAAAAGGGCTGGGCTAAAAATGCTTTGCCTGAAGCTTGTAAAGATTGTGTTTCAGTAGTGGAATACATGCATTTGGATTGGGCATTAAAGTTAGGGGCTGAATGGGTTTGAAACAGAACTACTATGTAGAATTTACACATTATTCCAAAAAATTGTACCTTCCGCAACCGATTGCAAAAAGCCCCTGGTTTTTTCAAAATTTGAGCCATGAAAAAGCATTTTACCGTTGCACCACATGAAGAGCATTTGATCAAGGACGCCAAAGCCTTGGTACAAGCCTATCCCAGTGTTCCATTAACAGTGGATTGTGTGATTTTTGGATTTGAAGAGAACAAACTCAAAGTGCTTGTCATTAAAAGTGACTTGGAATATTACAAAAACCATTATTCCTTATTGGGAGACATTGTGAAAGACAATGAGGAATTGGATGAAGCCGCCTATAGAATTTTGAAAGAAAGAACAGGTATGAATGACGTGTTCCTAGACCAGGTGCGCACATTTAGCCATCCCAACCGCCACCCAGGGGGTAGGGTTATTACAGTAGCTTATTGTTCCTTACTTAATATTAACCATCACCAGTTAAAAATTCATGATAATGACCTTAACTGGCATAGTATGCCCACCTTGGGCGAAATGGCTTTTGACCACAAAGAAATTGTGGACCAGTGCTATAGTTGGTTACAAAAAAGGATTCAGGAACACCCATTGGGATTCAATTTGTTACCCGAAAAGTTCTCTTTGAGAGAATTGCAGAACTTATATGAAGCTATTTTGGCTGTAAGTCTTGACAGAAGGAATTTCCGCAAGAAATTTGCCAGTATGGACCTGCTGATTGACATTGATGAGATGGAACAAGACGTTCCGCACCGTCCAGGCAAGTTGTACAAATTCAATTTTGAAAAGTACGAAAAGAGCAAAAGAAAGTGGATAGGGATTGATTTTTAGACCTTTTTGACCCAAAAATCTTGGTTTAAGACCATTTTTCCCCAAAAACGCTGCAAGTGAACCGGACAAAAAATATTAATTTTTTTATGTGTAAAAAATACACAACTTTGCAATAATGTGTTAATTTCACACATTACTAACGCAAACGATTGCTGTGATCACAGTGATTGATGCAAACGATTGCAACTTCAACGCCTATATGAAAAGACTTGGTTTAATACTAGTGTTTTTCTCCCTTGCTTTCAGCAGTGCTGCGCAACTGTTGACAAGTGTTCCTGAATTCATACAGGAATCATCTACTACTATTGAGATTACTGCAGATGCTACATATGGTAACAAGGGTATAAAAGATTATGCCACTACATCTGATGTGTATGTACATATAGGATGCATTACTAGTTTAAGTACTAACAGTACAGATTGGAAATATTCCAAGTTTACTTGGGGTGCTACTACCGCTGCTGCACAAGCTAGTTATCTTGGAAACAACAAATGGAAATTTACTATTACTGGTGGTTTAAGAACATTCTTTGGTATGTCAAATGCCAGTGAGAAAATATTAAAAATTGCTATTCTGTTTCGTTCTGGTTCAGGTTCAATTAAATTGGCTAACGCCGATGGCTCTGATATGTATGTTCCCGTTTACGAAGCAGGAAACAATGTTAGAATTACGGATCCATTTAAGCAACCATTATATACAGCAGCTGCTGAACCCATTAGCAAAACAGTAGGTCAAACTATTGCCATCACTGCCAAAAGCAGTACTGCAGCAGATTTGAAATTGTATTTTAATGGAACCCAAGTTGCTAGTCAAACAGCGGCTACAACCATTAGCAATACGCCAACTATTACTGCCGCTGGAAATCAAGTAATCATTGCTGAGTCTGTTTTAGGAAATAGTACGGTTAGAGACACCATCAATTTTTTTGTGGCCAATACCACGGTGGTTGCGCCATTGCCAACTGGCGTAAAACAAGGAATCAATTATGAATCTGGCGATACTTCTGTGACCCTGGTTTTATACGCACCTTTAAAAACAAGGGTATCAGTGATTGGTGATTTTAATAACTGGACAGAAGACAGTAAGTTCCAAATGAATCAAACCCCAGATGGCAATAACTACTGGGTAAGGATTACAGGTTTAACAAAAGGAACAGAATACGCTTATCAATATATAGTGGATGGCAGTTTAAAAATTGCTGATTACAATACAGAGAAAATTTTGGATCCATTTAATGATCCATTTATTACAGCTGCAACTTATCCCAATCTCAAAGCATATCCCACTGGAAAAACAACAGGGATTGTGAGCATCTTACAAACTGGTAAAACAGCTTATAATTGGCAGGTAGCTAACTTTAAAAGACCAGACAAACGCAACTTGGTGATTTATGAAATGCTGGTGCGTGATTTTGTAGCAACTCAGAATTTCCAAACCGTAAAAGATACCCTTAGCTATTTAAAAAGACTGGGTGTTAATGCCATTGAAGTAATGCCTTTTAATGAGTTTGAAGGGAACAATAGTTGGGGTTATAACCCTAGTTTTTATTTTGCTCCTGATAAGGCTTATGGTAATGAAACGGTGTTACGCCAATTTATTGATGAGTGTCACAAACAGGGGATTGCGGTAATCATGGATATGGTGCTGAACCATTCTTTTGGTCAGTCTCCCATGGTGCAATTGTATTGGGACGCTGCCAATAACAGACCAGCAAGCAATAGTCCTTGGTTTAATCCTATAGAAAAACATCCATTCAATGTTGGCTATGATTTTAACCACGAGACCCAAGCCACCAAAGATTTTACTGATAGGGTTATGGAACACTGGATGACCCAGTATAAAATAGATGGTTTCCGCTGGGATTTGTCTAAAGGATTTACGCAAGTTGATAACTTGAATAATGTAAATGCTTGGGGCAATTATGACGGAACCAGGGTAGCTATCTGGAAAAGAATTTACGACAAATTGCAAACCATTTCTACAGACGCTTATTGCATATTAGAACATTTTGCCGCCAACCAAGAAGAGATTGAATTGTCTAACTATGGCATGTTATTATGGGGCAATGCCAATTACCAATTTAACCAATCTACTATGGGTTATAGTAGTGGATCTGATTTTCAAAACGCCATTTTCAACAGTAGTGCCAAGGGGTGGTCTAAACCGCATTTAGTGGCTTATATGGAAAGCCATGATGAAGAAAGATTGAATTACAAAAACATCAATTTTGGAAATTCTTCTGGAGCTTATAATACCAAGGATCCAGCAACAGCTCTAAAAAGAAATGAAATGGCCGCTGCATTTTGGGCTATGATTCCTGGACCTAAAATGATTTGGCAATTTGGTGAGTTGGGATATGATTTTTCAATTAATACTTGTAGTAATGGTGTTACAGTAGATAATACTTGCCGATTAAGTACCAAGCCCATCAAATGGGATTATTATAATATTACTGGAAGAAGGGCTTTGTTTGAAGTGTACAAACAATTATTGGCCTTAAAAAAAACACCTAATTATTTGACCACATTTACCACCAGCAATGTTTCCTATGATTTAAGTGCTAATACCAAATGGTTGAAATTGGTAACAGATAGTTTGAATGTAGTGGTGGTAGGCAATTTTGACGTTGTTGCCAACACAGTTAATGTAGCTTTCCCAAATGCAGGTACTTGGTATAGTTATTTGACAGGTACTAGTAGAACCGCAACTGGTGCAACTGAGACATTGAACCTACAACCAGGTGAGTACTATATATATACTAATAAAGACGTTAGGAATACGGTTTCCACTGCTTTGTTTACTCCTATGGTTCCAAGTGTTGACATGTCTTTAAGGGTAATGCCAAATCCTGTTAAAGAACAAGCAATGGTTAGTTACAATCTACCAGAAAGTGGAAAAGTCTCTTTGCAATTATTAACCATGAATGGCGGCCGTATTGGAAATCTGTTTCAAGGTGTTCAATCAAAAGGTATGCATACAGCACCTATTAATACTGTTACAAATTCCTTCAAGCAATATGCACCGGGTGTTTATTTGTTACAGCTGACCATTAATGGCAAACAACAAACTACAAAATTTATCATAACACATTAATATATGAATCATTTTTTCAAACATATTGAATGGTTTCCAGCACCTGGTTGAGTGATGCAAACCTGTTTCAATGAAAACTGCCAAATGACCATTTTTATTTCAAAAACCAAGATTTATGAACATTAAACGATTGCTATTTGTCTTTGCTACGGCGATGCTGGCATTTGTAATGCCTGCTCTGGCTCAAGACAAAGTAGTTACCGGTAAGGTAACTGACTCAAAAGACGGTACACCACTTGTTGGTGCAACGGTATTGGTTAAAGGAACTACCATTGGTATGTCTACCGATGCTTCTGGTTCTTTCTCTTTCAAAGTTCCTGCTTCTGCAACTACTTTAGTAATTAGCTCAGTGAGCTATACCGCTAAAGAAGTAGCTATTGGCACTGGAAGTTTATCTGTGCAATTGGATCAAGCCAACGCTGCCCTGAATGAAGTGGTAGTAATTGGTTATGGATCTGCACGTAAGAAAGATCTAACAGGTTCTGTTGTTAGTATCTCTGCCAAGGAATTCAATAAAGGAGCTATTACAACTCCTGAACAATTGATTGCTGGTAAAGCTGCGGGTGTGCAGATTACTTCTAATGGTGGTGCACCAGGTGCAGGTAGTACAATCCGTATTCGCGGAGGTGCTTCTCTGAACGCTAGTAATGATCCGTTGATTGTAGTTGATGGAGTTCCATTAAGCAACAATGGCATTAGTGGTCAAGCCAATCCATTGTCTTTGATCAACCCTAACGATATTGAAAACTTTACCATTTTAAAAGACGCATCTGCTACTGCCATTTATGGTGCTAGGGGTTCTAATGGTGTTATCTTGATTACCACTAAGAAAGGTGCAAAAGGTATTCCTAAATTTACTTTCAGCTCACAGTTAGCCATTCAAACACCAACCAAACAGGTAGATGTAATGAGTGCTGATCAGTTTAAAGCTTTGGTAAACAAAAATGGTAATGCTGCTCAGATAGCTTTGTTGGGAACTGCCAATACCAACTGGCAAGACCAAATTTATCAAACAGCCATTGGAACAGATAACAATATTGGTGTTTCTGGTGCTATTAAGAATATTCCTTACCGTATATCTCTAGGTTATTTGAACCAAGACGGTATTTTGAAATCAGGCAACTTAGAAAGAACCAGTTTGGCTATTAACTTAAGCCCTAAGTTTTTCAATGACCATCTTTCAGTAAACCTGAGTGTGTTAGGAACTTCTAGCAAATCAAAATTTGCAAATGAAGGTGCCATTGGTGCAGCGGTTACTTTTGATCCTACCAAACCAGTTACTTCTGGTAACAATCGTTTTGGTGGATACTGGGAATGGCTTGATCCAACTTCTATTAGCGGTTTAAAAGGTCTTTCTCCAAAGAACCCATTGGGTATTTTGTTACAGAATGACAACCGTAGTAAAGTACAACGCAGTGTGGGTAGTGCACAGATTGATTACAAACTGCATTTCTTACCTGACTTACATGTAAAAGCGAATGCTAGCTATGACATTTCTCATAGTGAAGGAACTGTGAAAGTAACTGATAGTGCGGCATCTTCTTACAAACGTTTCCAAGACGCAGCTAATGTGTACAAAAGCGGTGTGAGCAACAATTACAAACAAGATGTATCAAACACTTTCTTGCAATTGTATCTGAACTATGTGAAAAATTTAAAATCTATTGACAGCCGTTTAGATATCATGGGTGGTTATGAATATAATAACTATTTAACCACTAACTATAACTACGCTGACTATAGTACTGATGGAACAAAACGTCCTAACTCAGATCCAAACTTTGCGTTTGATAAACCTGAGAATACCATTCTTTCTTGGTTTGGTAGGATGAACTTTACCATTCAGGACAAGTACATCATTACTGCTACTTTCCGTAGAGATGGATCTTCTAGGTTTAGCCCTAGCAACCGTTGGGGTAACTTCCCTTCTGCAGCATTTGCTTGGAAAATGAAGCAAGAAGATTTCTTGAAAGAAGTTGACGTAATTTCTGATTTGAAATTCCGAATTGGTTATGGTATCACTGGTCAACAAGACGGTATTGGTAACTATGACTATATTACCAACTACTTCAAGAGTGAAACAACTGCTCAGTATCCTTTTGGAAATACTTTCTACCAAATGTATCGCCCAGCGGGCTACTATGCCAACAGGAAATGGGAACAAACTGCTTCCTTTAACGTGGCATTGGATTATGGTTTATTCAATAACAGGGTAACCGGTTCAATTGAATACTATAATAGAAAAACAACTGACTTGTTAAACTTGATTACCCAACCAGCTGGTACCAACTTCTCTAATCAGATTGTTGCCAACGTGGGTGATATGGAAAACAAGGGTGTTGAATTTAGTTTAAATGCTACTCCTGTTAGAACCAAGAACTTGGTTTGGGATTTTGGATTCAACATTACTTATAACCAAAACACCATTACCAAGTTGACTATCTCAGAAGATCCTAACTATCCTGGTAATTTGTATGGTGGTATTTCTGGTGGTACTGGTAATACTATCTTGATTAACTCAGTTGGATTCCCTAGAGGTTCTTTCTATACTTATCAGCAAGTGTATGACAAAGCTGGTAACCCAATAGATAACTTGTTTGCAGACAGAAACCGTGATGGTTTGGTGAGTGACAAGGATTTGTATCGTTACAAGAACCCAGATCCAAAAGTATTCTTAGGTCTAAATTCTAATATCACTTACAATAAGTGGAATGCAGGATTTGTGATGAGAGCGCATTTGGATAACTACTTGTACAATAACGTTGCTTCAAGTACAGGAACCATTCGTAACGTCTTAAATCCATTGAACTTCTTGAGCAATGGTTCAACAGATGTTTTGGCAACTAATTTTAGCGGAAATGGTTCACAATACTATTTGTCTGACTATTATATCCAAAATGCTTCTTTCTTAAGAATGGATAATATTTATGTGGGTTATAATTTTGGAAAAATATTTCATGACAAAGCCAACCTTCGTTTGGGAGCCAACGTACAGAACGTGTTTGTGATTACCAAATACAAGGGTACTGATCCTGAAATCAACGGTGGAATTGACAATAATTTCTATCCAAGACCAAGGACTTATGCTTTGAGCCTGAACCTTGATTTCTAATATCCATGCAAATACAAACAATTAAAAAATTCTTTATGAAACATAATTTTTTCAAAAAACTAATGGTGATAGGCTTTGCGGCGGGCACCCTGGTTTCCTGCACTAAAAAGCTGGACCTGACCCCAACCAATGGTACTACTGCTGCAATTGTTTATAGTACTCCATTGGGCTATACACAGGCCATGGCCAAAGTGTATGGTAGTTTTGCTTTAACAGGTAATACTGGTCCTGCTGGTAATGGAGACGTTCAAGGTATTGATGAAGGTACTTCTGATTTCTACCGTCTTTATTGGAAGGCTCAGGAATTAAGTACGGATGAAGCAGTAGTAGCTTGGGGCGATCCTGGTATTCAGGATTTCCACAAAATGAACTGGACTTCAGACAACCCCATGTTAAAGGGTTTGTACTATCGTTCTTATTACCAAATCACTTTGTGTAATGACTTTATCAACCAAGCATCTGATGCAAACCTTTCTTCAAGAGGAATCTCAGGCGCTGATGCTGATAAGATCAAAAAATATCGTGCTGAAGCAAGGTTCTTGAGAGCCTATCAGTATGCTGTTTTGATGGATTTATTTGGACCAGTTCCAATGGCAACTGAAAAAGACCCATTGGGTAGTTTTCTGCCTCCTCAAGCAAAACGTTCTGAAGTATTTAGCTACGTAGAATCTGAATTAAAAGCCATTGAAACAGAATTAGTAGATGCAAAAGCCAATGAAAATGGCCGTGCTGATAAAGCTGCTGCTTGGTCTTTGCTTTCAAGAATTTACTTGAATGCTGCAGTATATACTGGAACTCCTAAATACACAGAAGCTGCAACCTATGCTAAAAAGGTAATTGATGCGGGTTTTACACTTGTGGCTAATTATCCTTGGCTGATGCGTGCTGATAACGATTTGAATACCAATGAGTTTATTTTTAGCATCAGATATGATGGTTTGAAAACACAGGGTTACGGTGGTACTACCTTTATCTGCCATGCTTCTTTGGGAGGTTCTCAAAATGCTGGTGACTATGGTTTGGATTTTTCTTGGGGCGGTATCCGCACCACTAAAAACTTACCTGCTTTGTTCCCTGATGTTACAGGTGCAAAAGATAAGCGTGCCCAGTTTTATACTGCAGGTCAAAATTTAGAAATCAATGACTTGACTTCTTTCACTGATGGATATGCGATTACCAAATTCATCAATAAAACAAGGGCTGGTGCTAATGGTTCTAACCAAACATTTGCAGATATTGATATGCCTTTGTTCCGTTTGGGTGAGGTTTATCTAAACTATGCTGAAGCAGTATTAAGAGGTTCTACAGTGGGAGATAAAGCAACAGCTATTTCTTATATCAATAATTTGCGTGTACGTGCTTATGGTAATACCACAGGTAATGTTTCAGATATTGACCTGAACTTCATTTTAGATGAAAGAGCTAGAGAATTGTATTGGGAAGGATTCCGTAGAACTGACCTTGTTCGTTTTGGAAAATTTGTAGAGAGCAATTATCTCTGGCCTTGGAAAGGTGGCGTAAAAGACGGTACATCAGTGGGTGATTTCCGTAAATTATTCCCTATTCCTTCTTCAGATGTATCTTCTAACGTGAACCTGAAACAAAACCCAGGATATTAATACAACCACTAACAAAAACTATAAATCATAAATTATGAAAACATTACTCTCAAAGCTGTTTTTCATATGCGCAACAGCCACCATGTTTGTTGCTTGTACAAAAGACGAAGCAAGGGAATCTTTTCTGGGAGGCAAGGAGCCGGTATTAACCTCCAGTGCTACCACCAGCATTCCTTTGGCTTTTGTTGACAAGGATAAAAATGCGGTTACTTTTAACTGGACCAATCCCAATTATCAATTTGGATCTGGTGTAAGTTCACAGGACGTAACCTATACCTTAGAAATTGATGTTACAGGAAATAACTTTACAGGAGCAGGAAAACAAACTGTGTCTATTGCAAAAGACCTTTCTGTTTCATTTACGCAGACTGTATTCAATGACTATTTATTGAATCAATTGCAATTAGCACCTGGTGTTTCTAAGAGTATTGACGTTAGAGTTACTGCTTCATTGTCTTCTGTGGTTTCTAAATTGGTTTCCAATACCATGAAGTTCAATGTAACGCCTTATGCTATTCCTCCTAAAGTTACACCACCAGCTTCTGGCGAATTGTATATTACTGGTAGTGCTGTAGCAAGTAGTTGGACTAATAGCCCGCCAACAACTCAAAAATTCACCAAAGTAAATGCTACTTTGTATGAGTTAACTGTTGCTTTGATTGGAGGACAGTCCTATACTTTCTTGCCAACCTACGGTTCTTGGAATGATAAGTATAGTATTGCTATCAAGAATAATCCAGATGCAGTAAACGGAGGTGATTTCCAATGGCAGGGTGAAGATATCATGGCGCCAGCTGTTAGTGGAACCTACAAAATTTCTGTAGACTTCCAGAGGGGTAAATTCACAGTAACCAAACAATAATGTTCCAGCCCCAATCAATAAACCAATAAAAAAAAGATCATGAAAAAAATATTCAAACTACTTTTTGTTGCGGCCAGCATCATTGTTCTTGGTGCTTCCTGCGAGAAGGTTGGAACATTGCCGGTCTATGCTCCTGCAGCGGGTGGTGCAGTTTTATCTGCATCTGCTCCTACTATTGCAGCTGTACCAGCCGATTCCAATAAAACTGGAATTGTGTTTACATGGACCAGACCTTCTTATTCAGTAGATAGTAGCAACCAGAAATTCATTATTGAAATGTCTCCTTCTACCAGCAGTTTTGGTACCAAGGCAAGCAAAACAATTGTGACTTCTTTGACTACTTCTTTTACAAATAAGGAAATCAACTTAATTGCCCGTTCTTGGGGTTTTGAATTCAATAAAACCTATGATGTAGACGTGCGTATTATTTCTTCTTTCTTAAACAACAATGAGCAATTGGCTTCTAATGTTGTTAAGTTGAAAGTGACTCCTTATGTGGTTCCTCCTAAAGTAACCCTACCTAGTTCTAAGGAATTATACTTAGTAGGTAGTGCAACTGCAGGTGGATGGGGTAATCCAGTTCCAGATAGGGCTCAGAAATTCAATCGTTTGGATTCTGTTACTTACCAAGGAACTTTCTATTTAAATGGTGGTGGCGAGTATTTAATGCTACCAGTAAATGGAGATTGGGGTAACAAATATTCAGTTGCAAGTAGTGCCGTTCCAGGATTGAATGCTGGTGGAAGTTTTGGTTACAATTTGAGTAGCAATTTCCCTGGTCCAGCTAAATCTGGTACTTATACCATTACAGCTGATTTCCAAAATGGACTATTCACCGTTGTTAAAGTAAGTGAGTATGGTTTGCTTTGGGTTCCTGGTGATTATCAAGGATGGAATCCTGCAACAGCTCCTCAATTAGGTTCTCCTAAAGCGGATGGTGTATTTGAAGGATATATCAATTTCCCTGCTGGTGGATCTTTTGAATTCAAATTGAATAAAACAGCAGACTGGAGCAATTCTTTGGGTGATGCAGGTAATGGTGGACTAAGCGGTACTGGTGGTAACTTAAAAGTACCAGGTGCCGGTTATTACAAAATCAACGCCAACACCGTAACCAACAAATGGACTGCTACCAAAACTACCTGGGGTTTGATTGGTAGTTTTGCACCAAGTGGATGGGGTTCTGATGTAAATATGAGTTATGATGCTGGATCAAATTCTTGGTCTGGAATCATTACCCTTACCGCTACCGACGAGTTCAAATTCAGGGCCAATGGTGCTTGGGATCTGAACTATGGCGACAAAGGTGTTGACGGTAGTCTAGAAGAAGGTGGAGATAATATTAAAGGTTATCCAGCCGGTAAATACAAAGTGACTTTGTTCTTGAACAATACCAATTACTATACTTATAAGTTGGAAAAACAATAGTTTTTGCAACCCATTTTTAAAGGCGCCCCGTTCAAGGGGCGCCTTTTTTATACCCCCAATGCCAGCCTGTTTAGCCATTAAGTTTTAAACATTGCTTACATTGCATTGAAACCACGATTATGCTTTACTCGATGACAGGTTACGGAAGGTCTGAACAGACCGTTAATGGCAAGACTTTTTTGGTAGAAGTCCGCTCTTTAAATGGCAAACAGTTTGACCTCCGTTTGAATATTCCTTCTTTGTTAAAACCCTTTGAATTTGATGTGCGCAATATCTTGAGTGAGGGTCTTATGAGGGGTAGTGTTGAATGCATTATTACGCTCAAGCAGAATGGCGCCAGCAAACCGGTGACCATTAATACAGACTTAGCTAAAGCTTATTATCAACCGGTGGCAGAATTGGCAGCTGAATTGAATCTAGCCACAGGAGATATTCTCAGTACCATTTTAAAACTTCCAGATGTAATCACACCCTCAACAGAAATGCTGAGTGATGAAGAGTGGAAGGGGTTTGAATCTGTATTAAGAGAAGCCATTAAACAATTGAATGACCACCGCAAGGATGAGGGAAAATCTTTAGAAGCAGATCTATTATTGCGTTTGCAGAATATTGAAACCCAGCAAGCCAAGATTGTTGAACTGGAGCCTTTGCGCAGACAAAGAATCAGAGAAGGTTTGCTCAAGGTTTTAGAAGAAAATGTTGGTAAGGAGAACTATGACCCCAATAGATTGGAGCAGGAATTAATCTATTATATTGAGAAGATTGATATTAGTGAAGAACAGGTGAGACTGAACAACCACTGTAAATATTTCCGAGACATTTTGCAAGAAAAAGAACCCAGTAAGGGAAAGAAACTCTCATTTATTTTGCAGGAGTTTGGAAGAGAAATCAATACTACGGGTTCCAAAGCCTATGATGCCGTGATGCAGAAATGTGTGATTCTAATGAAGGATGAACTAGAAAAAGCCAAGGAACAGATCTTGAATGTTTTGTGATGCCTTTTGCAAATCTGCTATTTATCTTTGAAAAAACGATACCGGTGAGAAAATGCTTGATAATACTAATGGGGCTTGTTTTTCTCGGGGCTTGTCGCCCGATGGATCTATATGAGAAAACCGTATTTTTTCCCAAACAGGAATGGGAAAGCAAGAACCAACTCAGCTTTAATTTTGAAGTAACAGATACGCTCTCTAATTATCATATTTATGTGGTAATTCGTCATCAAGACGCCTATCATTATAATAATCTTTGGCTCAATGTACAAACCAAAGGGCCTGGTATGCCTCCTATTACCCAGAAATTAAACCTAACCTTAGCCAATAATACCAAGGGTTGGTTGGGTTCTGGAATGGATGATGTATTTGACCATCGCATTAGAATTACCACAGCACCCATCCGCTTTAGAAAAGGCGTATACCAATTTACCCTGCAACAGATTATGCGGGAAGATCCCTTGCCCTATGTCTTAAATGCTGGGATCAGGATTGAAAAAGCCAAATCATGACGGGTTCACAGAAAAGGAAATTGGCAACGGTGACCGTGGTCTATTGGTTCCTGCTTTCTTATATGGTAGCTGCATTGATATGGTGGTTTATTGCATTGGAAAAACAGAACCAACTCATCACTAGTATTCGATTGAGTGAGCTAAAAAAAGACCATCCCAGTTACTTAGAAAAAGCTGCTGTAATTGAAGCAGGGTCAAAGCGAAAAACCTTTCAATATATTGGTGAAGGAAGTACTTTCTTGGTCCTGATTTTAGTAGGTGCTGTATTTGTATTTAGGGCAACCCGTAGACAGATTAAGGGGGCACAGCAGCAACAGAATTTTATGATGGCAGTGACGCATGAATTAAAAACGCCCATCGCGGTAGCACAACTGAATTTAGAAACCTTACAGAAAAGACAATTGGATGAGGATAAGCGTCAAAAACTTATTTCCAATACCCTGCAAGAAGCCAATAGATTAAATACGCTTTGTAATAATATTTTGTTTGCTGCCCAATTAGATGCTGGGGTGCATACCCAGAACAAACAAGAAATTCATTTGAGTGATTTGGTGGAGGGTTGTATTGATAATTTTAAAACACGCTATCCCCAACGGATCATTGAAGAAGCTATTCAAGCCTCCATTTTTTTACAAGGAGAAAGTCTTTTATTGCAAATGCTAGTCAATAATCTCATAGAAAACGCCCTTAAATATTCACCCAAGGACCAACCTATTAAAGTTAGTCTAATAGCCACGTCAGATACCATTCAATGCGCAGTGGCCGATTTGGGAAAAGGGGTGGAAGACGCAGAAAAACAACGGATCTTCAACAAGTTTTATAGAATTGGCAATGAGAATACCCGCAAAGCCAAAGGAACAGGATTGGGTCTGTATCTCTGTAAAAAAATTGCCGATGGCCATAATGCCTACATTTCTGTGACAGACAATCAGCCACAGGGCTGTATTTTTACGGTCTCATTCAAAAACGTCTAAACACACATGAGCAACGAATCAAAAGCCAATATTCTCTTGGCAGAAGACGAGGAAAACCTGCACGAAGCCCTCAAGTTAAATCTTGAGATGGAAGGTTATACCGTTACTTCTGCTTTTGATGGCAATGAAGCTTTAAAAGCCATAGCCAATGAATATTTTGATTTGATCATCATGGATATTATGATGCCTGAAGTAGACGGCATTAGTGTGCTAGAAACTATTAGGGTCAACGCCAATGAAGTACCCGTGTTAATTCTAAGCGCTAAAAATAGCAGTGCAGATAGGGTATTGGGTTTAAAAAAAGGAGCAGATGATTATTTGACCAAGCCCTTTAACCTTGAAGAACTTTTGCTACGTGTTTCAAAACTGATAGAGAAAAATCAAAAAATACAGGTCAAAGAAAGTATTGGAGACCATTATGAATTTGGTCAAAACAATATTGATTTTAAGGCCCAAACTGCTATCAATTTCAATCAGCAAACCATTGAGTTGAGCAAGAAAGAAGTGATGCTGCTGAAGCTACTCATTGAAAACAAGGGCGAGGTTGTGACCAGAGAAAAAATTCTACAAGTAGTCTGGGGTTATAATGTATATCCTACTACCAGAACCATTGATAATTTTATCCTGAACTACCGAAAATATTTTGAACAGGATAGCCGGAATCCCAAGCATTTTCATTCTGTAAGAGGAGTTGGGTATAAATACACGAACTAGGGCATGGCCAGATACAATAAAGGCCTATTCTGAGCGTTTGATGAGTTTGAAATAGTCATTATGTCGCTCCAAACAGAATCCATCATAGATTTTCTTGATCCCATTAATATTGCCATGATTTCCAATGACGAGGGGTTCAAGGACTCCCAACTTGGAAAACATATTGCTGTTTTTGAAGAGGAATTTCCAGATATTTCTCAGGCCGATTTTGTGATTGTGGGTTGCGGAGAAATGCGTGGAGCTGGAGTGGGTTTAACCAGTACCAATGCACCCGATGCTATCAGGGCAGAATATTACAAATTGTTTCATTGGCATACCCAGGTAAACGTAGCCGATATTGGTAACGTAAAATCTGGTGCTACGCTTGAAGATACTTATGCAGCGCTAAGAACAGTTGTAGCGGAGCTCATGGACCAGAAAAAGAAAGTAGTGATCTTGGGCGGTTCTCATGATATCACTACGGCACAATACCAAGCTTATGGTACCAAGGAGCGCATCATTGATGTGACTTGCGTAGACGCTAGGATTGATTTGGATATGGATTCTGTTTTACCAGCCGATAATTTTCTGGTAGAAATGCTAACCGGTATGCCCAATTACCTGAAACACTATAGCCATATAGGTTTCCAGAGTTATTTTATGCACCCCGATATGCTAGAAACCATTGACAAATTGGGTTTTGACTGCTATAGGGTGGGTAAGGTAAAAGAGCGCATAGAGGAAATGGAACCCGCCATTAGAAACAGTGAACTATTTAGTTTTGATATTGCTGCCATTCAACACGCTCACGCGCCGGCCAATAGACTAACTCCCAACGGATTTAACGGAGAAGAAGCTTGTACCCTCATGCAATACGCAGGTATGAGTAATAACTGTGATAGTATTGGCATCTATGGTTATATCTCTGAACAAGACGAGCACGCACTTACTGCCAAACAAATCTCCCATATGCTTTGGTACCTGATGGATGGGATTCACAAGGGTAAGGAAGAAGCTTCATTAGACAATAAGTCTGAGTTCAATGAATTCACCATGGCATTTGCAGAAGTGGAAACCACATTCTTACAAAGCAAACGCACTGGCAGGTGGTGGATGCAATTGCACGATGGCAAGTACGTGGCCTGTAGTCATTTTGATTATATCATTGCATCAAACAATGAAATTCCAGAGCGTTGGTTCCGCGCAGTAGAACGTAGTTAGTTTTCCCTTCTTTTTAACTAGATTCGAGTCAGAAATCAAGTGTATGAAAATTCTGTCTGGTATTGGCATGGGTATAGCAACCCTTTTTCTATTTTCTTGCAAAACTGCAAAACCCACTCAGTCAAGTAGCATAGTGAAAACCATGAGTCCCATGGATAGCTTGTTGCAAAGCAATGATTTGGCTGGAGCACATGTAGGCATTGCTGTCTATGATCCAAGCGCCAAGACTTATCTCTACCAACACCAATCAGACAAATATTTTATTCCTGCTAGCAATACCAAGATTGTGAGTTGTTATGTGGCCATGAAATACTTGGGCGATAGTTTGTTAGGGCTTAGGTATGTAGACAAGGGAAATGGTACAGTAGAGATTGAACCCACAGGGGATCCTAGTTTTCTGCACCCTGATTTTCTCAATCAACCCGTATACGATTTTCTAAAAAAGCAAAAGACCATTTTACTCAGCAACCAAAACTGGAAGGCCAAGGGTTGGGGTATGGGTTGGTCCTGGGATGATTATGAAAGTGATTATATGGCCCAGCGCAGCATGATGCCCATTTATGGGAACCTAGTGCAATTCAAAAAATCGGCAAAGCCAACAGCATCACCTGCTTATTTTCAGCAATTGCTTAATATAGACCCTTCTATCAATGGGGTTAATTATACCATTCGTAGAACCATTGGAGCTAATCAGTTTTCAGCCATTCCTGCTAAAACTGCTTTTACAGGTGATGATATTCCGTTCTATACGGATGACAAAGAAATCTTGCCCCAATTGCTGCGCGATACTTTAAAAACTTTGGTCACAGCAGTTGATTTTAAAGTAGATCGTTTGCCCGATGTTGTGAAGATTTATTCTCAACCCATTGATTCTATGTTAAAGATCATGATGCATAGATCTGATAACTTTTTTGCAGAGCAATGTTTGTTAATGGCGGGTAATGAACTCTTAGCAGAGATGAATTCCGCTAAACTAATTGATACCGTTTTAAAGACCAGTTTAAAAGACCTGCCACAAAAACCAAAATGGGTAGATGGAAGTGGATTAAGCAGGTACAACTTATTTAGCCCAGAAGATTTTATCACGGTTCTAGACAAATTACGCAATGAATTTGCATGGAATAGGATCAGTAACATTTTTGCATCAGGTGGTAATGGTACCCTTGGTAGTTATTATAAAAATAGCCCTGGAAAAATCTATGCCAAAACAGGAACGCTTAGTAATAACGTAGCACTCAGTGGATACTTGATTACTTCAAAAGGAAAGACTTTATTGTTCTCTGTACTAGTGAGTAATCATACCGGAAACGTTGGTACTATTCGCAGAAGCGTAGAACAGTTTTTAAACAATGTGATGGCCAATCAATAATTATCTGCCAAACATTCTGTCTAAATAGTCTTCTTTGAATTCCAAATAAGTGGGGCTACCCGTTGGTGTTACATTGGGACTACTGCAACCAAACAAGTCTTCAATCAAGGCAATCATTTCTTTTTGAGACAAGGATTGACCCGCTTTAATAGCTTGTTGTCTAGACATACAGCGCACCAATTTTTCTCGCTTGCTAAACTTTACCTCTGCGTTAAAATGTTTGAATTGTTCAATCAATAATTCAATGGCATTTTTTTCATTACCAGGTAAAATATCGGCAGGAATTCCTTGAATCACTATTTGATTGTCATCGGTGGTTTCTAGTTGGTATCCAATGGCCAACAAGTCTGGCATCAGGTCTTGTAATAAAGCAGCGTCTGAAGGAGCAAGTTCTAAAACTATTGGAAACAGACTTTGTTGGGTGGCCATTTTTTGTCCGTGTGCGGCCAAACTATAGCGTTCATATAGCACTCGTTCATGAGCCAATTGTTGGTGTACAAGTAAGAAGCCACTATTGGTAGATGCAATAATATAGGTGTTGTGCAATTGCAGTAATATGGTATCGGGAATTACTTCAATAGACCTAGTCTTAGGTGTATGCAATAATTGTTGAACAGGGTCTTGGGTATTGACTTCGCTAGATTTTGTTTGGTCATCCCCAGCACTATAAAAACTTTTCCAGTGTTTTAATTCAGTACCGGCTTGGTGAGAAGACTCAATAAAATGCGCTTGATTTTTTTGAGAAAAAGATTTGAATAAGTTGGAACCAGCAACAGCGTCTTTTTTATCCGTAGTAAATGGTTTGCTTACCGCGTCTAGGTTTTGAATATCTGCATTCAAAGTAAAATCCAAAGAAGGAGCAATACTAAATTGTGCCAATGCGTGTTTTACCGCTGCTTGTACAAATGCATAAATAATTTTCTCGTCTTCAAACTTGATCTCCTGTTTGGTGGGGTGCACATTAATATCTACTTGAGATGGATCCAAATCTATATAGAGTACATAACTAGGAAAACTATCTTTAGCAATCATGCCATCAAAAGCCGTGTTCACTGCATGATTCAAATAAGCACTTTTGATAAATCGGTTATTGACAAAGAAATATTGATCTCCTCTGGTCTTGCGCGCGGTATCGGGCTTGCCCACAAAACCATAAATATTCATATAATCTGTTTCCTCATTCACACTCACCAATTTGGCATTGTAAGAGGAACCTAAGATTTGAACAATTCTTTGTTTTAAAGAACCCGCTTCTAAATGGAATACTTCCTGACCATTGCTGGTTAGTGAAAAGAAAATATCGGGGAAGGCCATGGCCACCCTAATAAATTCATCCATGATATGCCGCATTTCTGCTGCATTGCTTTTTAGAAAATTTCTTCTTGCAGGCACATTAAAGAACAAGTTCTTCATGCTAATGCTAGTGCCTGTTTGAAAAGAACAGCTTTCTTGTTTGACAACCCTACTATTTTCAATTTCTACAAAACTAGCTAGTTCGTCTTCCGCCCTTTTGGTTTTGAGTTCTACCTGTGCCACCGCAGCAATAGAAGCCAAAGCCTCCCCACGGAAACCCATGGTTTTAATACGGAATAGATCGTCTATGTTTTGAATCTTACTAGTAGCATGTCTTTCAAAAGCCATTTTAGCATCGGCAGCGCTCATGCCCTTGCCATTATCAATCACTTGTACCAAGGCCTTACCCGCATCACTCACCAAGAGTTTGATTTGGGTAGCCCCTGCGTCTACTGCATTTTCCAAGAGTTCCTTTACGGCACTGGCTGGTCGCTGAATCACTTCACCAGCGGCTATCTGGTTGGCTATATTGTCAGGTAATAAATGGATGATATCCCCCACGCACACAAATTTTTATAAAGTTTGTAAAAATAGCATTCTTGCGCCATCTGCACGGTCTTGTTACACTAAATTTGCCCTTTAAATCAATGATATGGTATTAAGTGCAGATATTCAGAAGTTGGAACGCAGTTTTATTCCTGCAGATTTTAAAGTAACCACCTGGGAATTACTAGAGCCTTTTTTCAAAAACCTAGCGGAGCGTTCCTTGAATTCCAGAGAAGACCTTGAGCAGTGGATGAAAGACATGAGTGAGGTAGAAGCAGTGGTTAGCGAGGACGCTTGTTGGAGACAGATTAAAATGACCTGTGATACCACCGATACGGCATTGGAAGAGGCATTTACCTATTTCTGCATGGAGATCCAGCCCAAATTGCAGCCCTATGCAGACCAACTAAACAAGAAACTGGTTAATTCACCCTTTACCAAGGAATTGGATCAGGACAAGTATTTTACTTACCTGCGTTCAGTGAAAAAAAGCATTGACCTTTTCCGTGAAGCCAATATTCCCCTGCAAGCAGAATTGAGTGTATTACAACAACAGTATGGCGCCATTGCAGGTAAAATGACCATTGAAGTGGGTGGACAGGAATATACTTTGCAACAAGCTGGTAAGTTTTTAGAAAGCCATGATAGGGCATTGAGAGAAGAAGTATACAGAAAAATTCAAGAGCGTCGTTTGCAAGACAAGGATTCCATGAATGAACTCTATAGTAACCTGATTGGTAAGAGAGACCAGGTAGCCAAGAATGCAGGCTTTGCCAATTATAGAGACTACAAATTTGTAGAACTTGGCCGCTTTGATTATAGCAAGGAAGACTGTTATCAGTTTCATGAAGCAGTGAAATTGCATGTGCTTCCCTTGATTGAAAAAATCTATGCGCGCAAAAAAGCCAAACTGCAATTAGACAAATTATATCCATGGGATACTGAAGCAGAACCTGCAGGCATACAACCTTTGAAACCATTTACTAATGGAAAGGATTTGTATGAAAAATCAGTAAAGTGTTTTGAAACCATGAATCCCTTTTTTGCCAACTGTTTGCGTAAAATGGATCAACTCAATCATTTTGATTTAGAAAGTAGAAAGGGCAAGGCCCCAGGGGGATATAATTGCCCACTCACTGAATCTGGAGCACCCTTTATTTTTATGAATGCAGCTGGTCAAATGAGCGATGTAACTACCATGGTACACGAGGGTGGGCACGCCATTCATTCTTTCTTATCACATAACCTAGAACTCAGTGCCTTCAAGGAATATCCTATGGAGATTGCAGAAGTAGCAAGTATGGCTATGGAGTTATTTAGCATGAATCATTGGGAAGCATTTTTTGATAATGCGGAAGATTTGAAACGCGCCAAAGAACACCAATTAGAAAGAACCATTACCATCTTTCCATGGATTGCTATCATTGATAAATTCCAACACTGGGTATACGAGTATCCACAACATAGTGTGGAAGAAAGAACCAACACATGGATGTCTATTTTAGCAGAATTTTCTACCAAGAGTATTGACTACACAGGTTTAGAAATGTATCGTGAAATTGCTTGGCAGCGCCAGTTGCATTTGTTTGAAGTGCCTTTCTATTATATTGAATATGGGATTGCACAATTGGGTGCCATTGGGCTTTGGATGCAGTACCAAGCTAACCCACAACAAGCGTTGGAAAATTATATTCAGGCTTTGAGTTTGGGTGGCACTAAAACATTGCCGGAATTGTACAAAGCAGCGGGTTTAAAATTTGACCTATCACCCAATCATATTAAAACATTGATGGAGTTTACAGCTGCAGAAATGGACAAAATATAAGATAGTGAAGAGATAAGAGTGAAGAGTGAAGAATGGGAAGAACCTTTCATTGAAACACAACCACTGTTCGTTTAAACTTTGAAATCTTAACTGAAATTAAAATGCCGCTCAAGAAATCTGAGCGGCATTTTTTATTTTATGATCCTTCCGTTGGCGGTGGGGCCGGTGGAGGATTTTGAGGTGGATTTGGTTGATTAGGATTTGGTCCCTGTGGAGGTCTTGGTCCACGAGGTCCTTGTTGCTGAGGTCCTCTATTTTGTTGTGGTCCGCGGGGTCCCTGTTGTTGCTGAGGTCCACGGTTTTGTTGTGGTCCACGAGGCCCTTGACCCTGACCTTGTTGCGGCCCGCGAGGTCCTTGTCCTTGACCAGGTCCACGGTTTTCCTGAGGAGGTCTTTGTCCCTGTTGTTGCTGTGGTCCCCTAGGTCCACCTTGTTGGGGTCCTCTATTTTGCTGTGGTCCACGAGGTCCTTGCTGTCCTTGCTGTCCCTGCCCAGGTCCGCGGTTATCTCTATTACCATCGCGCGGCCCGCGCTGATCCCTATTCTCAGGTCTGCGGTCATTGCCACGGTCCTGATCCCTTCTGCGGCGGTCATTTCTTTCTAGGCTCTTCAGACTAATCTGACCAACCACGTCTACAAATGCGGGTTCTACTTCTTTTGGTTTACCTGAAACTACTTCTACTGCCTGAAGCTCATCTACCTTGGTGCCAGCTTGGTTCAAGCGTTTAATTTCTTTTACGCGCTGAATGGTCAGAGGATAGTGTTTGCTATTGTTGGGTAAAATATACCACATCAGGTTTTTGAAAATATCTTTTTTGATCAATTGGGCAGTTCCCATCACGGTATCCAATTGGTCTGCATAATCAGGGAATTGCTGCAATGCGTCTAGATAAGTATCCAACTCAAAGTTCAGACAGCATTTTAATCGGCCGCACTGACCGCTTAATTTGGTCTGATTAATTGATAGGTTCTGATACCTGGCAGCAGTAGTATTCACGCTTTTAAAATCATTGAGCCAAGTGCTGCAGCAAAGTTCTCTTCCGCAACTTCCAATACCACCTACTTTGGCGGCTTCCTGACGGATGCCTATCTGGCGCATTTCTACTTTTAGTTTAAAATCGCCAGCAAAGATTTTGATGAGTTCTCTAAAATCTACACGGTCGTCTGCGGTGTAGAAGAATGTACCTTTTTTACCATCGGCCTGTACTTCAATCTCACTCAATTTCATTTGCAGGTTCAGGGTACGGGCAACGGCACGGCTTCTAGAAAGCATTTCCTGTTCACGGGCCTTACTAATCTTGAATGTTTCAATATCCCTGTCAGAACTTTTGCGGAGAATCTTTTTCATTTCTGGGCTAAACTCCTCAACCGATTTTTTCTTCATCTGCATTCGCACCAGTTCACCGGTCAGGCTTACTTCACCCACGTCAAATCCACCCACGCCTTCAACAGTCACGTAGTCGCCCTTTTCAAAATATTGCAGGGTATTATTTCTGAAATAGTCTTTTCGACTTCCGTTTTTGAAACTTACTTCCACCACTTTGCAAGAACTTTCAGGGTCGCTAAAAGGAAGATTCAACAACCAGTCGTGCACATTCAAACGGTTACAACCGCCAGTGCTACATCCCCCATTGCTCTTACACCCATTTGGTGTGCCTGTTCCACATGATCCACATCCCATATACTGAGTAATAATAGGTTAATAAATTAGTGGAAAGGTTGGTTGGGAACTTTGGGATACATTGGTTCAATAACGCATTTTTCAACGCGTTGTATTGGAATATGTAGAGATGAACCTGAATCCTTTGGTTTTTCAAACCCGCTTTACCTTCTTGCTGAAATTTTTCAGCCCCACTCACACACAGACTTGCACAGTGATGCCACTGCCAAATCCTAACTTTCCAAAATTAGGGTTTTGTTCTGAATGATGTGATAGAGTTTAATGGTCAGTGCTTGGAAGAGTATTTTGGCGTGCGCATTCCTTTCTACATAGTAACTGGCCCGGTCCAATTCTTCAATCAGGGCCTGTTGCTGGCTAACCGATGCAATTTTGTTGAGTCGTTGGGCAAAATCCTTCTCTTTTTCGGGTAATTGGGCAAAATCCGGCCCTAAAATCTTGATTCTGATGCTTTGGGCCAGCAAATGGTTAAAATAACGGAGAAACTGTTTTTGCTTTTCCCTACCCAATTTGGCCACTTCTTCTACAAATTTGGCTTGGGCAACGGGTCCACCCTTGAGCGTGGCGTTCAGCCATTCCCTGAGCAGGCTCTGCCAGTCTTCGTCTGCGTGCTGCAGCAATTGTAAAGCTTCTCTATAATTGCCTCCGGCGATGGCTGCTATTTGTGCCGCCGTTTCTGCAGGGGCTTTGGCCCTTTCAGTCAAGGCATTTTCAATGTCTTTGTCTTCTAACAGAGGAATTTTCACCAATTGACACCTACTCAGAATGGTAGGCAGGATCTGCTCTTCTATTTCAGCCACCAAGATAAATAGAGTATTGGCTGGGGGTTCTTCTATGAGTTTTAAGAGCTTATTGCCCTCTTTTTTAAGGTATTCGGGCATCCAGAGTACCAAGACCTTAAAATTGCTTTCAAAGCTTTTTAGGCTGAGTTTATGGATGATTTCGTTGCATTCATCAGAACTAATATTTCCTTGCTTATTTTCAGCCCCTATAAATTGTAACCAATCATAGACATTGCCATAAGGATATTGCTGAATAAACTCCCTCCACTCTGAGATGAAATTGGAGCTTAATTGTTTGTCTCCAGATTTTTTAGAAATAACAGGGTAGCTAAAATGAAGATCGGGGTGTAATAATTGTGCAGCCCTTGCAAAAGCCGGTTGCTGGTCTATTTGATCAGGATGAATATAAGATGGGGTGGGTTCCAAAGCGGTTTGACCACCAAACAAATCTTCTACCACTGGAGAAGGGGCAGGAATGCTTACCACGTATTGGGCAAAAGCTAGGGCCAGGGCCAAGGCGCCAGAACCTTCCTTACCCAAGAAGAGTAGGGCATGGCTCAAACGGTTTTGTTCTACCATTTCTGCCAAATGCTGTTTTAAATCCTGTTGACCAATAATCTCCTTGAATAACATCTGTCCTGATTGGCTTGAAAGGTACAAAATAAAAGAAGCTGCCCGGAAAGAGCAACTTCTTTTATACAATATTGTAGTAACCTGCTTATTTCAGGTATTTGGTAATTTCTTCGCTGTCAGGAGTTACTTTACTTGGGAAGTAAGCAATCATCTTACCATTTTCGTCCAATAAGAACTTGTTGAAATTCCAAGCAATGGTAGCGTCTAATACGCCGTTTTCAGATTTGGTAGTTAACCATTTGTAAATGGGGGCCATATCTTCACCTTTCACGCTGATCTTGCTAGCCAAAGGGAATTTCACACCAAAACGGGCTTTGCAGAATTCTTGAATTTCACCATCAGATCCTGGTTCTTGAGCACCAAAATTATTGGCAGGAAATCCAACAATCACCAATTTGTCTTTGTATTGTTCATATACTTTTTCTAATGCTTCATACTGTGGAGTATAACCGCATTTTGATGCAGTGTTCACCACTAAGATTTTTTTACCCTTGAATTTAGAGAAGTCAATAGTGCCTCCCTCTATAGATTTTACTTTAAAGCTGTGAATGCTTCCGCCATCACCTGGCATGGTAAAAGCGCTTAAGATGCTGACAATAGCAATGGTTAATAGATATTTCATGAGTGTGATTTTGTACAAGAAACAACTTTTTGAGGAAAAAGTTGCATTTTTTAGATAAATGGGCCATTAGAGGGTATAAGCTACCGTTGCAATGCTCAAAGAAGCAGGTGCTCCCTGAAGCAGGGCAGCGCCACAGGCTTCTAAAGTAGCACCAGTAGTGGCCACGTCGTCTATTAATAAGACCCTTTTTCCTTGTATTGAATATTGATTTGCCAGTTGAAAAACGCCCTGCATTTTCTGCCATCTATGAACCCGATTACTGACCGTTTGGGATTCGGAAAATCCTGTTCTGATTGCCGCATCCAACACCAATTTTTTTGGCCAAACAGATTGAATGCCTTCTGCAATTAATGCTGCTTGATTATATCCCCTGATTTTTAATTTACTGGGATGTAGGGGAAGTGGAAAGAGGATATCAACTTCTTGAAATCTGGCAGCCTTAGCCAATTGATATCCCAACAACCTTCCCAAGAACCAACCCACTTCTTTGTGCTGTTTGTATTTTAAGCAAACCAATAATTGGTGTAGGATATTTTCTCTAGAAAAATAAAATGCAGCTGTGGCAAATGCAATAGGTACTCTTCCATAAAAACTTTTTTCTAAAGGATTGCCAACTTGGTTTTCAAAATTAGTGCGCGGTAATAATCTGTTACATGCATAGCAAAGTATTTCTTTTCTATGTTCTAAAACCGTATTGCATCCCATACAACAATGCGGAAAAAGCAAGTGGGCAATTCCATGAAAACTATCTTCAACTAATTGATGCATTCAAAAAAATACAACAACTAATCATTGCATGCAAGCAACTAAAATAATTGTTGGTATACTTCATCCACTCTTGAAAGCGCAATTACTTGAATGCCATGATTTTTTGGCTGAAAACTTTTTTTATTATACTTAGATACAATGATTTTTTCAAAGCCTAATTTTTCTGCTTCTGCAATTCTTTGCTCTATTCTATTCACCGCTCTAATCTCTCCATTCAAACCAACTTCACCAGCAAAACAAATATGACTTGGAAGTGGAACGTCTTCATAAGAAGAAAGCAATGCGCAGATCACGGCCAAGTCAATACTAGGGTCTTCCACTTTTATACCACCTGCAATATTTACAAATACGTCTTTCATGCCAAATTGAAAGCCACCTCTTTTCTCTAACACTGCTAATAGTAATTGTAATCTTCTTAAATCAAATCCTGTTACGGTTCGCTGTGGTGTGCCATACACGCTCTGTGTTACCAAGGCTTGCACTTCAATTAACAAAGGCCGCATGCCTTCTATGGTTGCAGCAATGGCAGAGCCACTTAATTGTTCTTCTCTTTGCGCAATCAAAATTTCTGAAGGATTAGAAACAATGCGCATGCCTTCACCCGTCATTTCATATATACCCAATTCAGCCGTGCTACCAAAACGGTTTTTGAGCGTTCTTAAAATTCTGTAAGCATAGTGTCTATCACCTTCAAATTGTAATACCGTATCAACTAAATGTTCTAATACTTTTGGTCCTGCAATGGATCCATCTTTGGTAATATGACCAATGAGAAAAACGGGTGTTCCCGTCTCTTTTGCAAAGCGTTGAAATTCTCCTGCACATTCTCTAATCTGTGAAACGGATCCAGCAGAAGAATCTATTAAGTTTGATTGTAGTGTTTGAATAGAATCTACAATCACCATCTGAGGTTTTAATTTTTTAATTTCCTGGAAGATAGTAGCGGTAGAAGTTTCTGTAAGTAAATAAAATTGCTCGTTGTCAATATTCAATCTATCGGCGCGCATTTTTATTTGTTGCTCACTTTCTTCTCCACTTATATATAGTACCGATGCTTGCTTCATCAACAAACCTATCTGTAAAAACAAAGTACTTTTTCCAATCCCAGGTTCACCCGCCACAAGAATAATACTGCCTGGAACTATTCCTCCTCCCAGAACCCTGTTTAATTCAGAGTCCATTGAGTCAATGCGTTTTTCTTCTTTGCTAATAACTTGATTAAGTGCAATAGTTTTTACCGCTCTCTTGTCATTGTTGTAAGAGTCCCATTCTATTTCTTTTTGACTACCCTTGTCAATAATTTCTTCTACCAATGTGTTCCATTCATTACATGAAGGACACTTACCCAACCATTTGGCTGATTCGTAACCACAATTGCTACAGAAAAACGCTTTTTTAATCTTACTCATTGCCGTAAAGGTAGGTGCTGAAACGGGTTAAATGGGGGATCTAGCTGTTGAGAAACTGAAAAGATTTCAGGCATTTATGAAAGGTAAAAGGGTCAACATTGCTGCCGACCCTTTTTACTTACTAACCCATTAAATTCTTCCACTAAATTACAATAATGGGTCAGATGGCAAAATAATTTTTGGTTAATAACCTGTTTTATAAGACCCAAAATTCTGCTCAAATGCACTAAAATTCACCTAATGCATGGGTTTTGAGTAGGATAAAACATAGTAATTAAACTCTATTTGATTCAGATCATTTTTTGAAATGAAAAATAATGTTTCAACACAGATCTAATGGACAATAGGGTGGAAAAACATCAAAGTGACATAATTATTAATTACATGTGTTAAAAGCAAGCAAAGAGTATGATAAAAAAAGACAATATGGGTTAAAAAAACACCAAATAATGACTTGAATGTTAAATTGACCTTAAAAAAACATTAAAAAGGTTAAGGAAATCTAAATGATGAGCAGCTTTTTCGTTATTTGTGCGGTCATCAGAATTGACAAAAGGTTAACAAACCCAAAAACGACAACATGAGAAAAAAACTGCTACTCAGTTTTTGCGCATGGATTTTTGCATTAATTGCAGGTCTTGCACAAACAACTACTGTTACTGGAAAGGTAACAGATGACAAAGGAAAACCCATTGAAGGGGCTGCCGTAGTTGAGAAAAAAAGCAAAGGTGGTACAGCCACTGACGCTAACGGTGTTTTCAAATTAACAGTTAAACCAGGAGCCATTTTGGTGATTTCTGGAACTGGATTTGAAAAAAGAGAAGTTGCCGCTACTGAAGCTGGTAACGTGTCTTTGAAAACCGCAGATGAGAACCTAAGTGAAGTGGTAGTAACCGCCTTGGGTATCAAACGTGAAAAGAAAGCCTTGGGATACGCTGTATCTTCTGTAGGTAAAAAAGACTTGGAATTACGTCCAGACGGTGACCTTGCTCGCGTTTTGAGCGGTAAAGCTCCGGGAGTAAATATTGGTGCAACCAGCGGTTTGTCTGGTTCTGGTACCAACATTGTAATTCGTGGTGTAAATACCATTAGTGGTAACTCACAACCTTTGTTTGTAGTAGATGGTGTTCCTTTTGATGGAAGTACCAATACCCAATCAAACTTTGTGTATGGTAACCAATCTCCTTCTCGTTTCTTGGATCTTGATCCAAACAACATTGAGAGTGTTGACGTATTGAAAGGTTTGAGCGCAACTACCATGTATGGTGAGTTGGGTAGAAACGGTGTAATCTTGGTAACCACCAAAAATGGTTCTACACAGAAAGCTCGTAAGAAAACAGAAATCACTGTATCTCAGTCATTGTTTAACAATTCTGTTGCTAACTTACCTGAATATAACGAAAGTTATGGTGGTGGTTTTGACTTGAGCTTGGGTCTGGCTTTCTTCTCTAACTGGGGAGCTAAATTTACCAACCCTGCTGCAAAAGTGCCACACCCTTACAGCCGTGCTAACTTGAATGCAGCATTCCCAGAGTTTATTGGTAAAGATTACGAGTACAAGTATTACAATAGCGTACCTAACTTCTTTAGAACTGGTACTGTTAGCAATACTTCTGTAAACGTTGCAGGTACAACTGGTATAGTAAACTATAATGCCAATTTTGGTTATTTAGATGATCAAGGATTTATCTACGGAAACGGATTAACCAGAAATACTTTTGGTTTGGGTGGTAGTGCCAAACTTACCAACAAAGTTACCGTGAGTGGTACTTTCAACTATGTAAATTCAGATCAAAAATCTCCTCCAACTTCTACCAGCTTTGGTTCTAGTGCAACAGCTACCTCTGTATTCGGAGACGTAATGTATACACCAACAGCGGTTGATTTGATGGGTCTTCCTTGGGAGAATCCAATTACCAAAGGACACGTTTATTATAGAAATGGTAATGATATTCAAAACCCCATTTGGACCACAAGAAATGCCTTTACACAAAATAAAGTTAACCGTGCGTATGGTAACATGCAAATCCGTTATGAAGTGTTAAAAGGATTAAACCTGAGCTATCGCGTAGGTTTTGATAACTATTCTGAATTCCAAATGTATGCTCAGAACAAAGGTGGTCAGCAATATGCTACTGGTATCTACCGTACTTCTGCTGGTAACAACAATATCTGGGACCACACCGTTTTGGCATCTTATAAAACAGATATCACTAGCAGCTGGGACTTGAATGTGGATGCGGGTGTTAACTCAAGAGAAAACACTTATGCTCAAACAGGTACTTTGAGTAGAGACCAATTGGTGTTTGGTTTGTTGGATCATACCAACTTTATCACACACGATATTGTTTCTGAATCAGGTTCTGATTTAGATTATAAAGTTAAATCTCAGTCAATTGGAGCATTTGCTTCTGCTACTTTTGGATACAACCAATACCTCTACCTGAACTTAGGTGGACGTAATAGCTGGACTTCTACTTTGGAAAAAGCTAACCGTAGCATTTTCTATCCAAGTACTAGCGTATCATTTATTCCAACTTCAGCAATTCCTGCTTTACAGAATAACAAATACATCAACTACTTAAAAGTACGTTTGGGTTATTCAACTTCTGCAGGTTTCCCCGGAGCTTACGAAACAAGACCTGTATTGGGAATTGCAACTCGTACTTTCTTAGACAGAGCTAGTACTCCTGTAAACGTGAACGCTATTAGCGGAACTTTACCAAACCCAGATTTAAAGCCTGAGTTACAAACTGAGTTTGAAGCGGGTGTTGAAGGTAAATTCTTGAAAAACCGTTTGACTTTGGATTTGACTTTGTACAACAGGATTTCTAAAAATCAATTGTTGAACAGAGACTTGGATCCTTCTTCTGGATATTCATCTATCAAAATCAATGCTGGACAAGTTTCCAACAAGGGTATTGAAATGGGTCTAGGATATACTTTTGTACAGACTAAAGATTGGAACTGGAAAGTAGACGCCTTGTGGACAATTAATAGAAGCATGGTTTCTGATATTCCTTCTGACTTAAAAGAGATTGTGTATGCTGGTTATACCACTTTGGGTAACTTTGCTATCAACGGTCAACCTCTTGGTGTAATCAAAGGATATTACTGGCAGCGTGAAGCCAAAACTGGCCAACGTATAGTTAGTGCAACTGGTGATTATATTTCTTCTCAAGAAATTGGTATCATTGGTGACCCAACTCCTAATTACAAGTTAACAGGTATCTCTAACCTTTCTTACAAAGGAATTAGCTTCCGCATGCAGTGGGAATATACCAATGGCGGAGACATGTACTCTTCTACCACTCGTTCTTTGATTGCTCGTGGAGTTACAAAAGATACAGAATTTGACCGTGCTGCTCCATACTTGTTACCAGGTGTTGACGCAAACGGAAATCCAAACAGGGTTCAGACTTCTGCTACTCAAGCATTCTTTAACAACGGATTTGGACCAGATGAGTCTGGTATCTATGATGCTACTTTAATCCGTTTAAGAGAATTGTCTTTGGCTTATAGCCTGCCTGAAAAGTTATTGGCAAAAACACCATTTGGTGGTGTGTCATTCACATTGTCTGGAACCAATCTCTGGTACAATGCTCCTAACTTCCCTAAATATGCCAACTTTGATCCTGAAACCAATGGTTTGGGTGTAAGTAATGGTAGGGGCTTAGAGTTTATTACTGGACCTTCATCACGCAGAATTGGTGCAAGCTTGAGAATCACCTTCTAATAACAACTTAATATTTAGAAATATGAGATATTCGAAATTTTTTATCTGCCTAGCATTACTAGCAACCACTTTGGGAGCTTGTAATAAAAAACTGGACAGCTTATTGGATAACCCCAATGCGCCTTCTCCTACCACTGCAGACGTGGACCTTTCTTTGAACCAGATTCAGTTGTCTTTTAGAGGTTTCTATGGCACCGCTTCTACTTTGGGTGCAGAACTTTCTCGTCAACAAACTTGGTTTGGACCAATTTATGCTAATGGTTATAGCCCCGGAACCTTTGATGGTTTGTGGAGCACGGCCTATTCAAGCATTTTTGTAAATGCTGACGCGATGATTCCTGTGGCAACTGCCCAGAAAAAGTTCATCCATGCTGGTATTGCTAAAGTGTTGAAAGCTTATACTTTAGGTACTCTAGTTGATCAGTTTGGTGATATTCCATACACTGAAGCCGTTTTGGGTGCAGCCAATACAAACCCTAAAATTGACAAGGGAGCTGATGTATACGTAAAAGCTTTGGCTTTGTTGGATGACGCAATTGCCGATTTCAATAAAACTGGAGCTGCTGCTGGACCAACCAATGACTTGTTCTATGGTGGTACTTCAGCCAACTGGAAAAAAGCGGCCAAGTCTTTAAAATTGAAATTCTTGATGAATACTAGATTGGTAGACGCATCTGCTTCTGCTAAGATTGCCGCTTTGATTACTGAGAATGACTTGGTAACTACTGATGCGCAAGATTTCAACTTCAAATACGGTACTAACATTTCTTCTCCTGATAGCCGTCACCCTAAGTATGCGGGTAACTACAACGTAAATAATCAGGCAAGTGAATACTTGAGTACTTATTTCATGAACTTGGTGGTAAAAGAAAAAACAGGAACTGTTTCTACTTTGGATCCACGTAGAAGGTATTATTTCTATCGTCAAAATACCAATTATGTAAACGTAACTGAAACTACACTTACCTGTGCTTTCACTACTACTCCTGCACATTACCCAACAGATATGCCATTTTGTTTAGTTGGTGGTAACTCAGGTTACTGGGGTCGCGATCACGGTGATAACTCTGGTACTCCTCCCGACGGATCTTTTAAAACTACTTATGGTGTTTATCCTGCTGGTGGTGAATTTGACGCAAGTACTGGTGGTGCCGTTAAACAAGTAATGGGTGGCCGTGGTGCAGGTGTTGACCCCATCTGGAACTCATCTTTCACTTACTTTGTTGAAGCAGAAGCTGCCCTTAAATTGGGTATTACTGCAGGTGGAAC
>JBEAPC010000064.1:0-2820 GCA_041164585.1 Bacteroidota bacterium | reverse complement strand
TAGGGTGAATCTGTGTAAAGCATGGGTTGGCAAATGCGGCTCCCTGACGGTGTGCCTTCCAAATAGCCGTGGTATTGCTACCCATGGCATTGGTTGACAAATAGAATACGTTACCGTAACCGCCAGTACAAAGCAATACAGCGTGTCCAAAATGTCTTTCTAATTCACCATTCACCAAGTTACGTGCAATAATGCCCCTTGCTTTGCCGTCAATTTTCACAATCTCCAACATCTCGTGACGGGCAAACATTTGAACATTACCTAAAGCAATTTGTCTTTCCAAAGCTTGGTAAGCACCTATCAATAATTGCTGTCCAGTTTGACCTGCAGCATAAAAAGTTCTTTGTACCTGAGTACCACCAAAAGAACGGTTACTCAACAATCCACCATATTCACGTGCAAAAGGAACACCTTGTGCAACACATTGGTCAATAATATTGGCACTCACTTCTGCCAAACGGTGAACGTTGGCTTCTCTTGCGCGATAGTCACCACCTTTAATGGTATCATAGAACAAACGGAACACAGAGTCTCCGTCATTCTGATAGTTCTTGGCTGCATTAATACCACCTTGTGCGGCAATAGAATGCGCTCTGCGTGGAGAATCTTGAAAGCAAAATGCTTTTACCTTATAACCCAATTCACCAAGCGCCGCTGCTGCAGAAGCACCAGCAAGACCTGTACCTACGATGATCACTTCCAACTTACGTTTGTTGGCAGGATTCACCAATTTACAATGGCCCTTGTATTCCGTCCATTTATCATCTAAAGGTCCCGAAGGGATTTTGGCATCTAACATACACCTGAATGTTTACTATGATTAGAATATACTGTTTATAAGAATGGTTCCGGTTTTGCCGAAACTTTGATTAATTGATCCAACCAAAATAGAAGCTTAGTGGCATCAGGGCAAACAATAGGGTAATCACTACTGAAAAACCTAGACCCAGACTAACCAGCATCAAATTGTATTTTCTGTTGTGAACACCTACTGTGCGGAAAGCACTTTGGAAACCATGTGCTAAGTGATAGCCCAATGAAAGGCATCCCAAAACATACACAATCACCACCCATAAAACACTGAATGTTTCTTTCATCTTGGCATATAGGTCAATTTCTTCACCCAACACAAAATTCTGATGTGCCCTATTGGGGAACCAGAAATCTGACAGGTGCAACACCAAGAACAATAAGACTAGGGTTCCCAAAAGGGCCATGCTGCGGCTATACCACTTGCTACCATCGCTGTAAGCAACTGCATAACCAACGCTGCGCTTTTTACGGTTATCAATTTCAAGCATCAAACCTTGAACAATATGCAGGATCAACCCCACAAATAATCCAATTTCTAAAATACGTGGAACCACATTAGATCCCATAAAATGGGCACCCTTGTTAAACATTTCGCCCCCGTCATTTGCCCAGATACAGGCATTCAGACCAGCGTGAACTATCAGAAAAAGAATCAGGAAAATACCGGTGAAAGCCATTACCAGTTTCTTTCCTACCGATGAAGTGAAGACTTGTTTCCAGGTCATATTGCAAGTTTAGTTTTTGAGAAATCGCTGCAAAAATAACGTATCCATCAATGCCATAATTGAAAACTTCATTTTTTTGTACAATTATTGAGACAACGTTTGCGTGAGATTGTTTGGAAAAAACTATAAAAAAAGCTATTTGTTGAAGGCTTTTTTCCTAGTCTTGGGCTTTCACTGAACAGGCATTTGACCGCTCACATAAAAAACGCCCCGTTCTAAGTGATTCGCTGCTTACATTTGAAGCATGTTAAAACTATTCAGCATTCTTTGGAATAGCTTCAAGATGGCCCTGCAGGAATTGCGGGTAAATAAGCTACGTACCTTCCTGTCTTTGTTTGGCATTACCATTGGTATCTTCTGCATCATTGGCGTTTTGGCCACGGTGGATAGTTTGGAGCAAAAAGTCCAAAATGATATCAAGTCACTTGGTAATAATACTATTTACATAGACAAATGGAATTATGGCGGTGGACCCGATTACCCATGGTGGAAATATGTAAAGCGTCCTGTTCCCAAGTACGATGAAATGAAGATTGTAAAAGAGAAAAGCCAATTGGCGGCCTATGCTACTTTTTTCATGAGCAATAATGTGAATGCCAGTTATATGGATAACATTTTGAACAATGTGAATTTGTATGGTATAACAGAAGATTTTAATAGTATTCAAACCATTGATATTGCCCATGGGCGATATTTAAATGAATCAGATTTTGAAAGGGGAGGGCCAACCTGTTTGATAGGTTATACCGTAGCCGATGAATTATTTGGCTCTCAAGAAAAAGCAGTAGGTAAAGAGATTTCTTATAATGGCAAAAGATTGATCATTGTTGGGATTATTAAAAAGCAAGGCCAGAGTTTGATTGGTGGATTTAATTATGACCAATGTATCATGGTTACCTACAGATATTATTCTTCTGTGTATAATCCTGATTTTAGCAATCCTAGTATTATGGTTCAGGGTAAACCCAATGTTTCTTCTAAAGCTTTACAGGATGAACTCACTGGGGTGATGCGTCAATTGAGAAGATTGAGTCCATTAGATGAAGACAATTTTTCTTGTAATGACGTGGCCATGTTTAGTGAGCAAGTAAAAGGATTCTTTGGTCAGGTAAGTGCAGGAGGTTGTGCCATTGCAGGACTCAGTTTGATTGTAGGCGCTTTTGGTGTGGCCAATATTATGTTTGTAACCGTAAGGGAAAGAACCAGTCAAATTGGATTGAAAAAAGCCCTTGGTGCCAAGCGTAGTACTATCTTAACTGAGTTTCTGATAGAAAGTGCTTTC
>JBEAPC010000063.1:0-11452 GCA_041164585.1 Bacteroidota bacterium | reverse complement strand
AAAACAGGGGCCATTATATGATTGAAAACATTATTGAAGACGGTTTAAATGATTTCTTTTTTACCCATATTTACAAATACAGAGAAAGCTGGACCCTTCCTATCAATTTCATTGGAAGTGTTGCATTTGGTTTCAAAGACGTTTTACAAGAACTTTGCAACACTTACGAACTAGAATTGGGCAAAGTGATGAAAGCCCCTATGAAAGGTTTAATTGATTTTCACAGCTAAAAAGCATCCATGTCAGAATTTGTTAAGGTTACCGAACAGACTTCCACTTATAGGCACTTAGAACATATGTCTATCAAAGAATTGTTGGTAAACATTAATCAGGAAGATAAAACTGTACCCTTTGCAGTAGAGAAAGCCATACCCCAAATTGAACAACTCTGTTTGGCAATTAGCGATAAAATGCTGGCTGGTGGTCGTTTATTTTATATTGGAGCCGGCACTAGTGGTCGTTTAGGGATTGTAGATGCTAGTGAATGCCCTCCTACTTTTGGGGTTCCTTATGGTTTGGTGATAGGTTTAATTGCCGGTGGCGATAAGGCCATTACACAAGCGGTTGAATTTGCAGAAGATAGTGCAGAAGGCGGATGGACAGATTTGGTAAAACATTTTGTAAGCGATAAAGACGTAGTGGTAGGACTTGCTGCAAGTGGCACTACTCCCTATGTGATTGGGGCATTAAAAGAATGTAGAAAAAGGGGCATCATTACAGGTAGCATTAGTTGTAATCCCAATTCACCCGTTTCAGCGGAAGCAGATTTTCCAGTTGAAGTGGTGGTGGGTCCCGAATTTGTTACTGGATCCACCCGAATGAAAAGCGGAACAGCACAGAAATTGGTTTTGAATATGATCTCTACTTCTATTATGATTCAACTGGGACGTGTAGAAGACAACAAGATGGTGAATATGCAATTGAGTAATGTGAAACTGGTAGACAGAGGCGTAAAAATGTTAATGGAATCTTTGAAATTGCAGGACTATGAAACTGCAAAAGACCTGTTGTTGAAACATGGTAGTGTTAAAAAAGCAGTTGAGGCAGTAGTTTCATAAATATGCACGAGATAGAACCTTTTTTTAATTGGCGCCATATCTATGTGGCCGAAGAAGATCCACAGTCTCCTTTTTTTGGAAGAACCTATAGTGAGTTTGAATTCTCTCAAACCGTTTACAATTATTATATCCATCCTCAATGGGATGATTTTGGCAGCAAGACTTTGTACTTAAAAATCATTTATGTTGACTACGAATTACATTTTGCAGTCATTGAATTAATTGGGGAATGGAATGATGCCATTGAGAATGATATCATGGAATTAAAAAGAGAAATTCTAGATATTCTATACAATCAGGGTATTAGTAAATACATTTTGATTACTGAAAACGTACTCAATTTTCACAGCAGTGATAAGGAATATTATCAGGAATGGTACGATGAAATAACTGAAGCGGAAGGCTGGATTGTGGCCCTAAACATGTCAGAAGCTACCCAGCAGGATTTTAGGAAAAAGAAATTGCATTATTTTATTGAACTAATGGAACTATCAGATTGGAGGGTTTACAAACCCTATCATTTGTTTAAAAAGATAGATGAAATACAGCAGAAAAGACTGGATTAGGAAAAGGTCTTATATTTAACCTATAAAATAATTACAAATGTCATTACCCGTAAACAATAAAAACAGCGGAAAACCAGGCAGCAAGGGCCCTAAAGCCAGCGCAGCAGGATCCAAATTTATTGCTAAGCCCGGTGCTAAAGCAGTAGGAACTACCAAGAAACCCATTAAAACTGGGGGATCTAGAGGAAGTTAATTGGGTTTTCACCTATTGAAAGGCTGTTCCTAACCGAACAGCCTTTTTTTATTGTTCAAACAATGATAAATTGTACTTTAACAAAAACATCCCTATATGAATCAAGAAATCATCAATCTCTACGATGAGTATACCCATCTACCATTAAGTAGAACTGAGTTTTTAAAAAGACTTGCCCTATTAACTGGTGGTATGTCTGCCGCATTAAGCGTACTTCCTATGATTGAAGTAAATGCTGCCAATGCCGCCATTACTAACGATGAAGACCTTGAAATAGAAACCATTTCTTATGCTGGTGTAAATGGAGAAATGAAAGCCTATGTAGCCAAACCCAAGAATGGAAAAAAATTGGCTGCAGTTGTGGTAATACATGAAAACAGAGGATTAAATGCACATATTGAAGACGTTGCTAGAAGGGTTGCCAAAGCAGGATTTTTAGCAATCGCTCCCAATATTTTAGCGCCTTTAGGAGAGTTGCCCAAGAATGATGACGAATTAAGGGCTAAATTTTCTACCCTGAAACCTGAGGAAAATATTCAAAATTTTAGCAGGGCATTTGACTATTTGGCAACCCGAAAAGATTGCAATGGCAAATTTGGTTGTGTTGGATTCTGTTGGGGTGGTGCCATGTCTAATAGCCTTGCTGTGGCTGTTCCCAAACTAAAAGCAGCAGTGGCCTATTATGGCAGACAACCCGATGCTGCACTAGTACCACAAATTAAGGCTGCTCTGATGTTACACTATGGAGGACTAGACGAACGCGTGAATGCCGGTATTCCAGCCTATGAAGCTGCCTTAAAAGCCAACAATATACCTTATGAAATCTTTGTGTATGAAGGCGTAAACCATGCTTTTCACAATGATACAGCCCCTACAAGGTACAATGAAGCCGCTGCAAAATTATCATGGGAAAGAACCATTGGATTTTTCAAAAAACAATTGGGATAAATCATAATGGTTTCATCCTAGAAAATGGAAATCCATTACAACCCTTTTTAGGATTGGCCCTGTCTGCTGAAACAGCATTCAGGGCTTTTTCTTTGGTATCTGCGTCATAGATTGTATAACAGAAACCCCATATGAATGGTTCCATTTTTTCAAACTGTCTATAATCTATTCTAGTAAATTTTCCTGGTTCAGAAGGATTCAATGGGTCATTTTTGGCAAGCACCCATTGTTCTTGCTGATTCCACTCAATAATATGGTATTTGACTGCTTCTCTTTGAAACCATATACTATCTGAGATAGTATATTTTATGCCATAGTCATCTTGAAAACTTCCCAATACAAAGCTTGGTGCTTTTGTTTTTTCTTGTCCCATTATTGGATAAGCAAATAACAAAGAAAAGCATCCAAATAAAACCAACTTAAATGGTTGCATATTTTGATTTTGATTTAAACTAAACGCTCTCTAAAATCTAATCTGTGTTTTCGTAAATGATCTTGAGCAATATCATAACCCGCGTCAGCATGTCTGATCACACCCATACCAGGATCGTTTCTTAAAACCCTTGCTAGTCTTAACTCAGCAGCATCAGTACCATCAGCAACAATCACCATTCCTGCATGAATACTATAGCCCATGCCAACTCCCCCACCATGATGCAAACTCACCCAAGATGCACCACCGGCAGTATTCACCAAGGCATTTAAAATTGGCCAATCTGCCACAGCATCTGAGCCGTCTAACATAGCTTCTGTTTCTCTATTGGGCGATGCCACAGAACCTGTATCCAAATGGTCTCTTCCAATGACGATGGGTGCTTTTACTTTACCTGATCTTACCAATTCATTAAATGCCAATCCAGCTTTTTCTCTTTCGCCTTGACCCAACCAACAAATTCTTGCAGGCAAACCTTGAAAAGCAATTCTTTCCTTGGCCATTTTCATCCATCGCAACAACCCTTTATTTTCAGGAAACAAACTACAAATTAGTTCATCTGTTACGGCAATATCTGCTGGGTCACCACTTAAAGCAGCCCATCTAAATGGACCCTTTCCTTCACAAAACAAGGGTCGAATATAGGCTGGTACAAATCCTGGAAAATCAAATGCATTGCTTAACCCATGTTCCTGCGCCCTAGCCCTTAAATTATTGCCATAATCAAAAGTAATAGAACCCGCAGACTGCAATGCCAACAAAAGTTCTACATGCTTTTTCATACTATCATAACTCATAGCAATATAGGCAGTTGGGTCTGACTTTCTCAATACATTGGCAGCTTCATTATCTAAGTTATGAGGAACATATCCAATCAACGGATCGTGTGCCGATGTTTGGTCAGTTAACACGTCTACTGGAATCTTTCTTTCAATCAATCTTTCTAATAAGGTAACAGCATTGCACAATACCCCAATGCTAATTGATTCTCCTGTATTTTTTGCTTCAATGGCTCTATCAATGGCTTGGTCAATATCCAAATATTTAAGATCTAGGTATCGGGTTTCTAATCTTTTGTCAATGCGCCACTCCTCAACTTCTGCCACCAGACAAACGCCATCATTCATAGTAACGGATAAGGGTTGGGCTCCACCCATGCCCCCTAAACCAGCCGTTACGGTAAGTGTTCCTTTTAAGGTTCCTTGAAAATGTTTGTTGGCAACTGCCGCAAATGTTTCATAAGTACCCTGTACAATTCCCTGAGAACCAATATAAATCCAGGAACCCGCGGTCATTTGACCATACATCATCAAACCCTTTTTCTCCAATTCAGTAAAATGCTCCCAAGTGGCCCATTTGGGAACCAATTGAGAATTTGAAATTAGCACCCTAGGTGCATCAGGATGTGTTTTTAACATCCCCACGGGTTTGCCACTTTGCACCAATAATGTTTCATCATCTTCTAAATCTTTTAAAGCCTTGATAATCAAATCAAGACTTTCAAAATTGCGGGCTGCTTTTCCCCTACCCCCATAAACAATCAAATCATCTGGACGCTCTGCTACTTCCGGATTTAAATTATTTAATAGCATTCTTAAAGCTGCTTCTTGCACCCAGCCTTTGCAATTCAATTGGATACCTGTTGGTGTGGCATATTTAACTGGGTCATATTTACTGCTAGTAGTAGACATCTAAAAGGGATTTATAGTTTCAATAAACAAGGTCTTCGTAAGCCGCTTGCAATTCGTTGTAAGCATGATTGTCTTTGGCTAATTTGGCTGCAGCCATGCCTTTCTCATACCACTCAATGGCCAAATTGGTCTGTTCCATTTTTTCTAATAGTTTGGCTAGATGATAGTAAGAACCAATATAATCAGGAGTTTCAGTTAAAATGGATTCAAAAAGTGCTTTTGCAGGTAATTCTTCGCCTACTTTAATGTATTCCAATGCCAATGCATGTCTTAAAAAGTTATCCTTTGGACTGGTTTCTAAAAAGGCTTTAATTTTTGCAATTCGATCCATTTTTCAAAGTTAATGGATGACTTGGATTATAAATCAGGAATAGAAATCTGTTGGCAAAATCTGAATTTTAAAAAATAATCATAAAATAGTCAGTGGTTCTTTGCGGGTTCAAATTCGTTTGTATATTTGCGATAGTTGCATAAACAACTATTAGCCTCAAGCTTAAACGATTTGCATATGAAAATTCTTGTTTGTATCAGCAAGACCCCAGACACAACTACCAAGATTGCCTTTAAAGATGGCAACACCCAATTGGATGAAAATGGCGTACAGTGGATTATCAATCCTTATGATGAATGGTATTCCCTTGTTAGAGCTATTGAATTAAAAGAAAAAGACCCTTCTGCCATCATTCATTTAGTAACGGTAGGCGGAGCCGATTGTGACCCCATCATTCGCAAAGCTTTGGCCTTAGGAGGCGACGAAGCCTTCAGGATTAATGCGGATAGTGCAGACAGTTATTTTATAGCTGCTCAAATTGCAGATTTGGCCAATAAAAATGGATATGACCTGATTTTAACAGGTAAAGAAGCCATTGATTATAATAGCGCCGCCATTGGTGGTATGGTTGCAGAATTAGTAGGAGCCCCCTACCTTTCTTTGGCTACCCTTTTTGAATTAAGCGGCAATACAGCCACAATTACCAGAGAAATTGAAGGTGGTGAAGAAGTAGCTACTGTTGACTTGCCTGTTGTGGTAAGTTGCCAAAAAGGTATGGCAGAACAACGCATTCCTAACATGCGCGGCATTATGGCAGCTAGAACAAAACCTTTACAAGTTATTGAACCCGCTGCTGTTGATACGTTAACCAGTATTGTTGGTTTTGAATTACCGCCAGCAAAAGCAGGTTGCAAAATGGTTGCAGCAGACAATGTTGCAGAACTGGTAAGACTATTACACGAAGAAGCAAAAGCTTTCTAAGATTGTATCAAAACCTTATTTGAATTTTTAATTTTTTAATTATTAGCCATGTCCGTTCTTGTTTATATAGACCAATCTGACAACCACGTTAAAAAATCTGCTTACGAAGTTCTTACCTATGGAGCCAAATTGGCTGCACAAATGTGCACCACTGCAGCAGGTATTATCTTAGGAAAAGTCAACGACAATTTAGCTGAATTGGGAAAATATGGTGTTACTACCATTCACCAAGTTAGTCAAGAAAGCTTAAACCATTTAGACACCCAAGTAGCAGCAAAAATTATTGCAGACGCTGCTCAAGCAACAGGTGCAACTGTTTTGGTGTTTTCTCAGAACCATAGTGGAAAAGCCATTGCAGCAAGGGTAGCGGCAAGACTAAAAGCAGGTTTGGTGGCTGGTGCTGCTGGATTACCAGATACCAGCAATGGATTTGTTGTGAAAAAGACCGTTTTCTCAGGCAAGGCATTTGCTAATATTAGCATCAACTCTCCTATTAAAGTAATTGCATTAAATCCTAATAGTATTTCGGCTGTTGTAGGTGAAGGATCTGCAACTGTTGCTGAATTAAATATTGCAATAGATGCACCAAAAGTTAGTATTACTGCAGTTAACAAAATTACTGGAGAGATTCCTTTAACCGAAGCTGATATTGTTGTGAGTGGAGGAAGGGGTTTAAAAGGTCCAGAAAACTGGGGTGTATTATTAGACCTAGCAAAAGTGCTTGGAGCAGGTACTGCTTGTAGTAGGCCTGTGGGCGATGCTCATTGGCGTCCACACCATGAACACGTAGGACAAACTGGTGTTCAAGTGGCTCCAAATTTATATATTGCCCTGGGTATTTCTGGCGCCATTCAGCACTTAGCTGGTGTAAACAGAAGTAAGGTTATGGTAGTCATCAACAAAGACCCAGAAGCTCCATTCTTCAAAGCAGCAGATTATGGAATTGTAGGAGACTTATTTGACATTGTACCTCAAATGACAGCTGAAATCAAGAAAATAAAAGGGATTGCATAATCAATCCAAAACTTTGTTTGGTTATAATACAAATGCCTTCCGAAAGGGGGGCATTTTGTTTTCCAAAATTTGGCTACATTAGTTCTTATGAATATCAAACAGTTTTCATTCTTGATTTTCTTTTTAACCATTATTCCTGCTGCTAGCTTTGCTCAAAACTTAGAAAGCACGCATTTTTTTAAACTGTTTGAAGACGTTAGCATTACCCTTGACCTTCCAAAAGAAACAAGCACCCAACAAAAGCCCACTATCCTAATCATCTATGCTTTACCCAATGGTAATAGTACGGCATGGACCATGGGTAAGAAAATGAGTGCTGGAGATGATTGGCATTTTGACATTCAACATATTGCTGCTCAAACGGCTTTTATTAGAGCTGCCCTTCCTGAACAAAAGATTGTCATTGCATATCTAGAAAATGACCAAAAAAGTTGGCCTGCATGGAAAACAAAACATCCCAATTACTTAGAAAATATTAACACCATAGTAGATAGTTTAAGTAACCGTTTTGGCCATCCTGTTATGCATTTAAATGGTCATAGTGGTGGAGGCAGTTTTGTATTTGCCTATCTCAAAGCAGTAGCAACTATTCCTGAAAATATTCAAAGAATTAGTTTTTTAGATAGTGACTATAATTATGATAGTAGTTATTTACCCATACTCACAACTTGGCTAAACAACAAATCGAATCAATTAAGGGTCTTTGCTTATAACGATAGCATTGCTTTATACAATGACAAACCCGTGGTATCTGCCACTGGGGGCACTTGGTATCGTTCAAAAAAAATGATGTCAGACTTATCTCAGCAATTCCATTTTACTAATTATTCCAATGATAGCCTTTTCATCTATAAAAGCAAGTCAAAACAAATTCAGTTCTTTTTGAAAACCAATCCAGAAAGAAAAATCTTGCATACCAAACAAGTAGAATTAAATGGGTTTATTCACAGTGAATTATCGGGAACCAAAAAGGATTCCAAGAACTATTTATACTATGGAGCTAGGGCTTATGAAATTTATATCCCTGATTAAAGACCACTCAATCTTCCCCCATCCACTGGCAAATTAATTCCATTAATATAAGCTGCCGCTGGGCTACAAAGAAAGGCAACAGCAGACCCAAATTCAGCTGGCTCACCCAATCTTCCTGCAGGAATTAAAGACAGTGTTTTTTTCAAAATATCTTCTGGCTGCAATCCTGATTTTTCTGCCTGATTGGCAAACAAATATTGTAGGCGTTGGGTATTGGTATAGCCCGGTAAAACATTATTGACAGTAATACCAAATCCACCCAATTCATTGGCCATAGTCTTGGCCCAATTAGCCACAGCTGACCTTACTGTATTAGAAATACCCAACCCATCAATGGGTTGTTTTACCGAAGTGGATAGCACATTGATAATTCTTCCAAAACCTGCCGCCTTCATTCCTGGAACCAAGGCTTGGGTTAGCAAGTGACTCACTGAAAGATGCGCTTGAAAGGCTTTTTCTAAATCTAGTACTGGGGTTGCTAATAAAGGACCAGCGGCTGGTCCACCCGTATTATTTACTAAAATTTCAATAGGGCCTTTTTGAATCCTATCCTTAATTTTTAAAAGTAGCAAATCCGGCAGCTGAACATCAGCTGCAATCCATTCATGTGTTTGCCCCTGAGAGCAATCTAGGGTTTTTACAAATTCTTGCAGAACAACTTCTCTCCTTGCCAATACAATCACATTGGCACCCAATTGTGCCAATTCTATAGCTATTGCAGCTCCTAATCCTTGAGACCCACCACAAACCAAGGCCGTTTTTCCTGTTAGATTCAGATTCATAAAATTTTTTTAAAGATTGCGGTAATCCTCTCTAATAGGATTAAATACATCCATTAATTTACAATCCGTAATGGCCAATCCAGAATGAGGAACATTAGATGGAATCACTACTATTTCACCTTCTCCAAATTCTACTGGCTCTCCATCAATGATTAGTTGAAACCTACCTTCTAAAACAATAGAAACTTGTTCGTGTACATGATGATGCGTTGGTAAGCTTTCCCCTTTTTTCACTTCTAAAAAAGAGAGTGTCATGCTGTCTGTATGCACAAAACGGGCAGGATATCCTTTTACAATTTCTTTGACGGGAATAGACGCAAGGTTAATTTTGGGCATTTGCTTTGTTTTGAGAACTGGAAAGTTAACAATGGAATTGGAATAAAAAAATCCAAGTCTAGCAAACAGAACATCCTGATTTTGATAGGCTAACCCATTTTGCAGATTAAAAATCGTTACTTTCGCATACAATTATGAAGAAGATTGAACTGGAAATAGTGGCGCTATCGCACAGTATCACACAGACCCATTCCTATGCCGTGGTGCTGGGAGAATTAAATGGTTTGAGACGATTACCCATTGTGATTGGAGGTTTTGAAGCCCAGGCTATTGCCGTGGCTTTAGAACACATGCAACCCAGCCGACCATTGACACACGATTTGATGAAAAATTTCATGAATGCTTTTGCTGTAGAATTACAGGAAGTCATCATCAGTGATTTGCAAGAAGGCATCTTCTATTCCAAACTGGTTTGTTATACCGATAATGACACGGTTGAAATAGACAGCAGAACCAGTGATGCATTGGCATTGGCAGTTCGTTTTGGTTGTCCTATTTACACCTATGAGCATATTTTAGAAAATGCGGGTATTTTAATGGAAGACAATGGTGCTAAAAAAGGCAAATCTGAATCTGTTGGTGCAGAAGAGTCTGCTTCTGATCGAGAAGACCTAAGCGGATTGGGCATTGAAGAATTACAGGTTTTATTAAATGAAGTATTAGAGCAAGAAGACTATATCCGCGCCATTGCCATCAGGGATGAGATCAATAAAAGAAAATAGTAATTCCTCAACATGGTTTTATTTCCCAATTGCAAAATCAACCTAGGCTTGCATATAACCCATAAACGGGAAGATGGGTACCATGATTTGGAAACGGTGTTTTATCCCATTGGCATTAAAGATGTGCTTGAAATAATACAGGCGCCAAATCCTAAACAACCATTCAGCTTTAGTAGTTCAGGCTTAGCTATACAAGGCAATCCAAATGATAATCTTTGCGCCAAAGCCTATGCGTTATTGAAAAAAGACTTTCCTCAGATACCCTCTATTCAAATGCACCTACATAAGCAGATTCCCATGGGGGCTGGCTTAGGAGGTGGCAGTGCCGATGGGTCTTTTGTATTAAAGCTTTTAAATCAACTTTTCCATTTAGACATCGAGGAAGAACAATTAATCCAATACGCTTTGGAGTTAGGTAGTGATTGTCCTTTTTTTATCATTAACCAAGCCTGCTTTGGAAAAGGAAGAGGTGAATTACTGGAGAGATTGACATTGGATCTAAGTCAATACCAATTTTTGATAGTGAACCCAGGGATTCATATTGGAACTGGTTGGGCTTTTTCCAAAATTAGCCCCAAACCCGTAGAACATTCCTTGGTTTCATTGATTAGCCAACCCATTACAACTTGGAAAGATCATTTAATCAATGACTTTGAAGCTCCCGTCATGGCTTCTTACCCAGAAATTGCCCAAATAAAAAATGCCCTTTACCAATCAGGGGCCCTTTATGCTTCCATGTCTGGAAGTGGTAGTACACTCTATGGTATTTTTGAAAAAGGGCATACCCCAAAGATTTCCTTTCCGAATCATTACATGACCGTACTAGTAGATTAGATAATTTCTAACAAACAAGGTATTTTATTAGACAAAACAAACTATTATCTGTTAGTTTTGATAGAGTGTTTCTTAAATTGCGTTTTATTTTGTAATTTGCCCCTATCGATTGCCCGCCATTATATTTCCTGAATATTAATAATTCGGTTGCGTATGCTTGACACAACAACCCAACAAGGATTATATGATCCTTCGTTTGAACATGACGCCTGTGGTATAGGTTTTGTAGCGAATATCAAGGGCAATAAATCGCATCAGCACATTTCTGATGCTTTGACCGTGCTGGAAAACATGGAACACCGTGGTGCCTGTGGATGTGAAAACAATACAGGAGATGGAGCAGGAATCATGTTGCAAATGCCACATGAATTCTTCTTTGACGAGTGTATTAGTCTTGGCATTCATTTGCCCTCCTATGGTAAATATGGCGTTGGCTTTCTGTTCTTCCCAAAAGAAATCCGTTTACGTGAAGAGTGCAGAGACATTTATAATCGCGCAGCAGAAAAGCTAGGATTAGAAATTCTGGGTTATAGAAAAGTACCTGTAAACAGAACCGATATTGGGCCTACCGCATTGTCTGTTGAGCCTTGT
>JBEAPC010000062.1:0-4476 GCA_041164585.1 Bacteroidota bacterium | reverse complement strand
TAACCAAGGTATCTAGTCCAATAAGTAGCACGGGTAAAAACGCCGCCATCATAGAAGCAAATAATCCTGGTAATTGGTTATCAGGCATTTCTTTATTGGAAAATATGGCCAAGGGTGCATTGGTATATTTTTTCAAAGTCACAGAAAAAATAGGACCTGCAATAATGATAGCAGGAATGGCAATGATGATGCCGTAGAATAGGGTGGTACCAAGGTCTGCGTGAAATTGCTCAGACAATGCCACGGGCGATGGATGTGGTGGTAAATAGCCATGGGTTACAGAGAGCGCAGCCAGTGTTGGTAAGCCCAAATAAACAGCGGGTAATTTGTATTTAGCAGCTATACCAATCACTAGTGGAACCAATAACACAAATCCTACGCCATAAAATAAAGGAATACCAACAATAAATGCGGTAAGCACCAAGGCCCATTGAATGTGCTTGGTTCCAAATGCTTGAATTAATGCTTGTGCTATTTTATTGGCGGCGCCACTATCGGCTACCAATTTGCCCAACATGGCACCTAAAATCAAGATCACCAAAAGTGAACCCATCACATCTCCAATCCCTTTTTGAATAGAAGCTATGAGTTTACCTGCTTCCATGGATTTGCCCAATCCTGTAACAATACAAACCATTAAAAAAGCCAAGAAGGGATGCAGTTTTACTACCGTAATCAGCAAGATTAATGCAGCAACGGCAAAGACCAACAAGAGTATAGACATGGCAGCAGCTTTGTTTAAAGTTAAACTAATTTGGGAGCTGACAAAATCTAGGGACGGGAAATTGGATGGCTATTTAGGGTCTTTGTAAGAGGCTGTCTAAAGTCTCTTGCATCTTTGGAAAATTATTCAAATTATGGTGTGTGCCTTTTTCTAAAATTAGAAATTGATCTGAAGGTTTTAAGACCTTTTTCAATTTTTCTGCATTGCTCAGAGGAATCAAAGCGTCATCTGTTCCGTGAAAAATACAAATAGGGGCTGTTACTTTTGGTAGGTACTGGTCTGTGTGCAATTTGTATTGCAACATACTTTCAACTGGATATATAAACGCATAGTGTCTTACTAAAGATACCATACTATTATAAGGTGTTTCCAAAATCAATTGTTTGCAATCTCTAATACTGGCCAACTGTGCTGCAACACCTGTGCCTAGTGATTTTCCATAGAGTACAATTTGCTGTGGCTGGTAACTCACTCTGGCCAATTTGTACAATTGCAAAGCCATTTCTTGCAGATTGGCTTCAGATAATTCCCCTGTGGATTTACCAAATTGGGGATAATCAATCATCCAAACCTCATAAGCATTGCGGGTAAAATTTTTGGCAAATTTGGCGTAGCGATTAATGTTTCCTTTGTTTCCATGAAAATACAAAACCACTCCCTTAGTAACACTGTCTTTTGTTTTAAACTGCACCAAATTATAGTTAGTGGTTTCGTCTAACCTTAAATTGGTTTCTACAAAGGGTTCCTTAAAATCAAAAGCTTGTTCAGTAGGAATGCTCCAAGGATGAAAAATGATTTTTTCTTGTAGATAATAAAAAGCAATTCCTGCAATGGCATAGATAACCACAATGATTTTTACCCAACGGAATTGTTTTTTGCTCAAGCCTTTCATGCGGCGAAAATACGCTCTGTAGGGCAATCCACTCAATATTTGAGAATGTCTCTGATAAAATTATGGTACTCGTCATAAGTAGGTAGGTTATTATGCCCCCCTCCATGAATTCGAATCAAGGTAATTTTATGAGGACTAATGGCCTGTAATTTTTCACTTTGGGTAATGGGAATGAGCCAGTCCTTGGTGCCATGGATAATATAGGTATGGCAGTTGACTTTTCTAATCCATTGGTCTGTTCTGAGCTTATAACGCAACCACCACTTGTGGGGTAGAAAGGGAATAAATCGCTCTGCAACTTTGATAAAACTATAATAGGGTGCATCTAGGATCAAATACCTGGGTGAATTGTCTGCAGCAATCTTGGTAGCAAAACCACTACCCATACTTCTTCCATAGACCAAGAGATGGTGTTCAGGGCATTGTTTCAACAATTGTTCGTAGACAAATTGCATATCGGCCAACATGTCTTTTTCTCCACGCTTTCCGGTGCTCTTGCCAAAGCCACGATAGTCTACCAAGACTACGTCATAGCCAAACCGGTAAAAGTCTCTGGCGTATTTGGCCCATCCTTTAATACTTCTGGAATTGCCATGAAAATAGAGGATGAGTCCCTTGGGTTCTTTGCAATAAAAATGAAGTCCATTAATACGCACACCTGGAGCTACGTTAAAAAACAATTCCTCAAAAGGCGCGTCATACTTGTATTCAAAGTCTTGAGGCAGCTTCTCAGGTTTAAAGATAAAGCGCTCCTGTACCAAATAGGCAAAGAGGAGAATGCCCCCGTAAATGAGGATGATATATAACAGTGTTACTGGCAAACACCGTTAAGATACAAAAATTTGAGAACCCTATTCGTATTCACTGGAATCGTGGTACACCCTTTTCAAGTTTAGTTTGGAAACCGGTGCAACAATCAAGGGGAATTTCTCTACCGATACATTGCTTGGATCCAATCCAAAACCGCGTTCCTCACCCAAGCTTATTTCTTTGAGCCAGAAATAAAGCTTCATGACTATTCGCTCAAAGATGGGTAGTTCATTGTCTTGGCTTAAGTATTTTTCCAATACAATAAATTGGAAATCGCCTACCACATTGTTTCTTTCCAAACTCTCGTAACGGCTGGTGATATTCACTTCTTTGTTGTTCACCAATTCCTCTACTACTTTACGGAACATGAGGTTAATTTTCTGCTCCATACGGAAGCCCAGTCTGAATTCTACGCGTATGATATCGTTTGGAATAATATGTTCTACACTGTACTCGCAGGTATAGGGATCATCCAATACATCAACGTGAACAAACCAATAGATATCGGCCCTTTTGGGCTTTTTATTCATGATACTATAAATAATTTTGTGCTCAATTTCTTTGGGGTTATTGGCACTGGTCATATAGATCAAGTGGGTAGAATATTTGGGAATGGTCTTGTCATTGCTCAATTCCTGAATCATAGGAATATAGTGTTCCATGCGCACAAACTCTACGTATCTATTTTTGATTTTACGGCTTCTATACCACACATACATCACCGCAAATAAAGCTCCGCCTACAATTAAAGTAACATAACCACCGTGCATGAATTTCTCTAGGTTGGCAATTAAGAAGGATGCTTCAATGGCAAAATAAACAGCCAAATACAGGTAGATCCATAATGGGAATACGCGTTTGCTCACCAAGAAATTGGCAAACAAAATACTGGTACTAATCATACACATGGTAATGGCCAATCCATAAGCAGCACCCATATTGGCTGACTTTTGAAAATAGAGTACCACACCAATACAACCCACAAACAACAACAAACTAATCCCTGGAATATACAATTGTCCTTTTTCTTCAGTGGGATATTGGATCTTCATTTTGGGCCATAGGTTCAAACGCATGGCTTCACTAATCAAGGTGAAAGATCCAGAGATCAATGCCTGTGACGCAATAATAGCGGCAGTAGCAGAGATAATAATCCCGGGCAATTTAAACCACTGCGGCATCACAGAAATAAAGGGGTTAAATCCATCGGCCATTACCTGGGCGGGAATTACTTCATTGTGGTGATTGGCCAATAACCAAGCGCCTTGTCCCAAATAGTTCAGGATCAAACAGATTTTTACAAAGACCCAAGAATAACGAATATTGGACTTTCCACAATGTCCCAAATCGCTATACAAAGCTTCTGCTCCTGTGGTACAGAGAAAGACTGCCCCCAATAACCAGAATCCTTTTGGATAGTTCATTAGTAATTCAACAGCATAATGTGGGCTCAAACATTTAAGAATAGAAAGATCATCAGTTAAGTGCATAATCCCCAATACCGCTAACATGGTAAACCAGATTGCCATGATAGGCCCAAACAATCTTCCAATGGAGGCTGTACCAAATTGTTGTACAAAAAACAATAAAGAGATAATGGCAATCACTATGGCAACAATGGTATTCTGGGTAATATCATGTAGGGCGGGCAATTGCCTTAGACCCTCAATAGCAGAAGTAACGGTAATGGGTGGTGTGATAATCCCATCGGCCAACAAAGCTGCGCCACCAATCATGGCAGGTAAGACCAACCATTTTTTTCTTCTTCTTACTAGCGCAAATAGTGAGAAAATACCACCTTCACCCCGGTTGTCTGCCTTGAGTGTAAGAATCACGTATTTGACCGTTGTTTGTAGGGTTAGGGTCCAGATGATACAGGACAAGGAGCCCAGAATGAGTTCATCAGAAATGACTCTGCCTGTAATGATTTCGTTTAAAACGTATAAGGGAGAAGTTCCAATATCTCCGTAAATGATGCCCAACGCAATAATCAATCCTGCGCTGGTTACCTTATTAAATTGCTTGCTCACGATGCTGGGTTGGTTCTTAA
>JBEAPC010000061.1:0-12297 GCA_041164585.1 Bacteroidota bacterium | reverse complement strand
AAAACCAAAATGTGATTTTGGGTTGGGAATATTCTGCGCCATGGTATTTGCCATGGTAACAGTGATGAGCAAAAAGCATAATGCAATCCTACGCATAAGGTCAGTTTTGTTTGGATTGAATGTAATTAAAAAAATCAATTTGGTAACAATCTGGTAAAATTGCCTTAACATTCTGGTCACTTACAGTTTTTAATTTGCGGTATCTATAAAACCGCCCTTTATGAAAAAGCTGAGCTATTTTCTACTTCAAATTCTAGTAGATGCAAGTATTCCCCTTTTTTTAAATGGATATAAGGGCTTCAAATTGCTTAAAATCCATTGATGGAGCAGAAAAGAAGGAAGCTTGATATACTTGTCTTGTCAGACATTCACCTTGGCACATATGGCTGCCACGCAAAAGAACTACTCCATTATCTGAAGTCTGTAAAACCCAAAACCGTTATTCTAAACGGAGACATCATTGATATCTGGCAAATTAGTAAAAGGTACTGGCCAAAATCACACATGAAAGTGGTGAAACACCTAATGCACTGGATGAGTAAGGGAGTTAAGATTTATTATATACCTGGCAATCATGATGAAATGCTTAGGAAGTTTACAGGCTGGCAATTAGGAAGTTTAAGAATTGTAAACAAAGTGGTATTAGACTTGCCTGATGATGGCAAGGCTTGGTTTTTTCATGGAGACGTTTTTGACGTAACCATGCAACATAGCAAATGGTTGGCGCAATTGGGTGCTGTAGGGTATGATACATTGATTTTAATCAATAGGCTGGTGAATTTTATTTCGGAAAAAGTCTTTGGGAAAGGGAAAATTTCATTGTCTAAAAAAATCAAGAATAGCGTAAAATCTGCTGTTAAATTCATCAATAATTTTGAGGAAACTGCAGCTGATATTGGTATTAGTAACCAGTATAAATATGTGGTTTGTGGTCATATTCACCAACCTGAAATGAGACAAATTGAAAATCAAGATGGTGCTATTATGTACCTCAATAGTGGTGATTGGATTGAAAATCTCACTTCTCTAGAATATGTAAATGGCCAATGGACCATCTATCGCTTTAATCATGAACAGTGGAAACTAGAAACAGAAACAGAGGAGGATGAGCCGGATAATCAGCAAATCTTTGACAGCTTGCTGGAAGAATTCAATTTAATGAAACAGTAATGAGAATTTTATATGCCATTCAGGGTACAGGTAATGGTCACGTTAGCAGAGCAAGAGACATTATACCCTATTTATTAGAAAAAGGTCAAGTTGATATTTTGATTAGTGGCATTCAAGCCGATGTAGACCTGCCTTATGAAATTAAATATAAGTTCAAGGGTCTTAGTTTCATTTTTGGTAAGAAGGGTGGAATAGACTTAATGGATACTTATAGGAAAAGCAATCTTAAAAGGTTATACCAAGAGATTCAATCCCTGCCCGTTGAAGATTATGACTTGGTAATTAGTGATTTTGAACCAGTAAGTTCTTGGGCTTGTAAATTGAAAAACAAACCTTGTATTGGGTTGAGTCATCAGTCAGCAGTTATAAATAAGAAATCGCCCAAGCCTAAAAAAACTGACTTGGTTGGCAAGGCTGTTTTACATAATTACGCTCCTGTAGACATCTCTTATGGCTTTCATTTTAAGCAATACGATCAACAGATTTTCACACCAGTGATACGTTCGCAAATTCGCGAGGCAAATTCAATTGACTCAGGGTATTATACGGTATATCTTCCCGCCTATAGTGATGAAAGAATTATTAAAGTATTGGCTCAAATACCAAATGTAAAATGGCAGGTTTTTAGCAAGCATACAAAGAAAGATTATAAGGTTAGGAATGTGCATATTCAACCCATCAATAATGAGTTGTTTGTACAAAGTATGGTTGCCTGCACAGGAATACTATGTGGAGCTGGTTTTGAAACACCGGCCGAAGCTTTGTTCTTGAAAAAAAAGTTACTGGTTATTCCCATGAAGGGTCAATATGAACAGCACTGCAATGCTGCAGCACTCAAAGAAATGGGAGTACCGGTTATTAAGTCTTTGAAGCAAAAGCATATTGGATCAATAGAACAATGGATTAGACTTGAAAAGAAAATATTTGTTGATTTTCCTGACGTAACTGAGCAAGTTATCAATAAACTCATCAAGGAGAATTATAAAAAATCAAGCAGTTCAGCAAAGGTACTTGGTCAAGGAATCAGTACTTGGAAACAATTCAAGCACCGCAGTTTTGGGAATATTCTAAAGCAGCTTACCAACTAATAATGAATATTTCAGCAAAAGATTTTGGTTCCAGTTTTCACTGGGGGGTGTCAACAGCCGCCTATCAAATTGAAGGAGCACATGATAAATATGGAAAAGGACCTTCCATTTGGGATGATTTTGTTCAGAGGAAAAAGAAAATAATCAATAATCATACAGGAGATATTGCATGTGATTTCTATCATAAGTATACCAGTGACCTAACCTTGGTTAAAAGGTTGCAAATTCCAAATTATAGATTTTCTATATCATGGTCCCGAATTTTGCCCAAAGGTGTGGGACAAGTAAATCAGGCGGGAATTGATTATTACCACCGCGTAATTGATTTTTGCATTGAGCTTGGGATTGAGCCATGGATTACCTTGTATCATTGGGATCTCCCACTTAGTTTACAAGAAAAAGGGGGTTGGACCAACAGAGACATTATTCAATGGTTTAGCATATTTGTAGAAACTTGTATTAAACATTTTGGATCAAAAGTCAAGCATTGGATGATCCTAAATGAACCCATGGTTTTTGCCGGAGCGGGATATTTTTTAGGGGTGCATGCACCAGGTAAGCGTGGGTTGAATAATTTTTTGGCGGCAGCCCATCATGCGGCACTTTGCCAAAGTGAGGGTGGGAGAATTGTAAAATCCATGCAGTCAAATTTAAACGTGGGCACTACTTTTTCTTATTCTCATATTGAACCCTATAATGATAGTAGTGAGAAAGATGTAAAGGCCGCTAATAGGGTTGATGCATTATTGAATTGATTATTTCTTGAACCCTTATTAGGTTTGGGTTATCCTACCCAAGAGCTTAAGTTAATGAGTAGGATAGAAAAATTTATGTATCAGAATGATGAAAAATTACTGGCCTTTCCAATGGATTTTATAGGTCTGCAAAATTATACTCGTGAAAAAGTATCGCATTCTTATTTGATTCCGTTTTTACAAGCAAAAATTGTGAAAGCCAATCAAAGAGGTGTTCCAAGTACTTTAATGAATTGGGAGATTCATCCGCCTTGTATTTATAATGCACTTGAGCGTTATGGTTCTTATTCTCAAATAAAAGAAATTATAGTTACAGAAAATGGGGTAGCTTTTGAAGACAAGCTAGAAGATAGTCAAGTGCAGGATAAAGAAAGAACAGAATATTTACAAAATCATATTGCCCAAGTTAGATTAGCCCAACAAAATGGTGTTCCAGTGAATGGGTACTTTGTTTGGACCCTAATGGACAATTTTGAATGGGCAGAAGGCTTTCATCCTCGTTTTGGGTTGGTCCATGTTGATTTTATGACGCAGAAACGAACCATTAAAATGTCTGGTAATTGGTACAAGCAATTCTTGTCAACACTTGAATAGGTGTAATGATTGCGTTGCCTAAAACTTTGGAATAGTAAAGCACATGGTGGTTCCTTTTTGTTCTTTTGTTTCAATATGAAATTTGCCGCCATTTTTTTCTACAAATTCTCTAACCAACTGCAAGCCTAAACCGCTCCCTTTTTCTCCAGAAGTTCCAGTAGTGCTTTTAAAAATTTCGTTATTGTTGATTTTTTGTAATTGTTCTGCAGGCATACCAACTCCATGATCCATTATTCTTATTTCAATTTTGTCTCCATGATCAAATCCATCTATTTCAATAGTAGCATTTGGGTAAGAAAATTTGATAGCGTTGTTTAGTAAATTTCGCAATATCACATCTAAGTGATTCTTATCAGCAAATACATCAAAGGAAGGGCAATTGTTTTGAGTAGTTATTTTTTTCAACCTCATTTGCTCATCAACCAAAGCCAAATTTTCTTGAATGCATTGATTAATATTTAATTGTTCTGGAACTAATTGTATCCCATTTTTAGACATGGACCAAGTAAGTAAATTATCCAATGTGTTGCTTAAATTATTGGTATTCTTAACAATCCCAGGCAGCAGTGTTTCAAAGTCATGTAAAGGAATCCGTTTTTCTGAAAAAGCCTTCATCAAAGCCTGAATGGTAGATGCTGGCCCTCTAAGGTCATGACTGATAATAGAAAATAGTCGGTCTTTATCTGTATTTGTTTTTTCTAGAAATTCATTTTGCACATTAATAATGCCATTTTTTTCATTCAGACTTTTGTTAGCTTTAGAAATATTTCTGACTAAAATGAGAATGGCAATTAAAGTAAGGATAAGTATAATGGCAATAAGAATAATTTGATTAAGTTGTTGTTGTTTTTCCTTGATTTTTGAATTCAAATCACCAACTTCAATCATTTGCTTATCAAACTGAATTTGTTGTAAAGTACTTTTGAATTCCCCTATTTTATTTAATTGTTTTAAAGAATCTTCCAATAAAACAGATTGGTATAAAAATTCATTTGCTTTTGTTAAATCACCTTTTTCATGATATAATTTACCCAATATTTTTGCCACACTACAACGCTCAGTCATAAATAGCCGAAAATTATTGTAATTAATACTTGTCAATTGTTGCAAATGATTTTTGGCACTATCAGCGTGTTCAAAAGCTTTAGGGATGTTTCTTTTTGAATAATAAATCTCCGCTAGAATAATTTCTGAATTGATTGCACTTCCAAACTGAAAGGTCATATTACTTAAGCGAATATCTTTTTCAAACAATGGGATGGCTTCATCATATTTTCCATCTAAAAAAAGGCAATAAGCCAAATTGCCAGATGTAATTCCTATCCAAGCATCTTCTTTTTTTGCCTTGGCGCTATCAAGAGTTGTTCTAAACTTTTCAATTGCTTGATCTAATTTGTTCTGCTGTTGATCAATTAAAGCAGATACATTCATCATATTAAGAATCTGTTTGGAATGAACTTCAGAAGAGGGAAAATTTTCAAGATTTTTAAGATATAGGTTGCAATATTTTTCTGCATAATAATATTCTTTCATTAAATAAAAATAACTAGCATAATAATATTGTAATTGCAATTGAAGCTCTGGGCTTGAAAAGTCTGGATTGTTTTCAAGTTTCATCAACATTAAGATAAACTGTTGTTCTTGTTGTTTAGCTTTTGACTGTTCAGAAAAATTGAACAACATTTCATCCAAAAGTGTTGGAGATATTCCCGCCTTTACTACATTTTCTAATGAATATTTTAAAAACCCCATTAAATCCTGATTATCTTGTCTAGAAGCAAGTTCATAGATTTGAGTTATGCTTTTAGTTCGTAAATCGGTGTTGCTATTCCCTATATTTTTCATCAGGATTTGCAAACTATCATTCTGAGCAAATGCACTAAAATGCGTAAAGCATAATAAGTATCCAATAAATAAAACCTGTTTCAGGTTTTTTATCGTTGTAGTAGTATTCATTATATGGCAATTTCAAAATCAAATAGTTAGACTTTAAGCAAATCAGTCACTATCTAGTTTTTGCTTTTACAATTTGTTCCAATTAGGCTAATCTCTAATAATTTTAATTATTTTCATACAGATTATAATGTTTTATAGATTGTTTCTATAGGAACATTTGCAAAGTACTATGAAAGAAGCAAATTTTGACATTAGTGTAGTAAATGACCAAAGGGCCAATTGTTTACATGAAATCAAGAAAATTGACAAAGTCTGGGATTTGCTGGTCATTGGGGGAGGCGCTACTGGATTAGGAATTGCATTAGATGCTGCTACCCGAGGTTATGTTGTTCTATTGGTTGATCAGTCAGATTTTGCCAAGGGTACTTCTAGTAGAAGCACCAAATTGGTGCATGGGGGTGTTAGGTATTTGGCCAATGGAGAAATTAAGTTAGTAAGAGAAGCCAGTATTGAAAGGGGTAGGCTCTATCTAAATGCCCCACATTTGGTAAAAGATCAAGTGTTTATTATACCAGTTTATTCTCTGTGGGAGCGCGCAAAATATACCATTGGATTAAAATGTTATGATTGGATTGCCGGAAAAATGCGTTTGGGTTCTTCGCATTTTATTTCAAAAGATGAGATAGTTGGGTTGATGCCAGGTTTTAAGCAACAAAATTTGTTGGGAGGTGTAGTGTACCACGATGGTCAATTTGATGACGCAAGACTTGCTTTGAATCTGGCCCAAAGCATTTGGGATCACGGCGGTTATGCTTTGAATTATTGTTCTTTGGTCAATTTGCTTAAAAATGTAGATCAACAGATCTGTGGAGCTACTTTAAAGGATCTAGAAACTGAAAAGGAATATTCCATTCAGGCCAAATCGGTTATCAATGCAACTGGCGTATTTGCTGACGCGATACTTCAAATGGACAATCCACTGAATCCAAAAACCTTAAGTGTTAGTCAAGGGATTCATTTGGTGCTGGATGCATCTTTTTATCCTTCCAAAGAAGCTTTAATGATTCCTAAGACCAGTGATGGAAGGGTGTTATTTGCTGTTCCATGGCATGGAAAAGTTGTTGTTGGTACAACGGATACTCCTCTAAGTGATGCTTCTTTAGAGCCCATCGCTTTAGAAAAAGAAATTGCATTTATTTTAGATACAGCAAGTCTTTATTTGAGTAAAGAACCCACAAGAGCAGATGTATTGAGTGTATTTGCAGGACTAAGACCACTGGCCTCTCCAAAACATGGCGAACAAAAAACAAAAGAGATTTCTAGGGGTCACAGGATATTAGTATCGCCGTCAGGCTTGTTTACCATTATTGGTGGTAAATGGACCACCTACCGGAAAATGGGTGAAGACATGGTTAACCGTATTGAGCAAAAACTGAATTGGAAACCAAAGAAAACTACTACAAAATCACTTCTTATACATGGTGCTATATTAAACACCAATTGGAATGATCCATTTTATTATTATGGTTCTGATGCTATTAGTCTGCGTAAGATGATGAATGAATCTGCCAATGGTTGGATCAGTGAATCTTTGAAAATTCATGAAGCACAAGTAATCTGGGCCATTAGAAACGAAATGGCTAGAACATTGGAAGACGTTCTTTCTAGAAGAACCAGAGCCTTATTGTTGGATGCCAAAGAAAGTGTCAGAATTGCTAGGCCCGTTGCAGAAATCATGGCAAGAGAAATGGGTAAGGATGCAGATTGGGTAAACAGTCAAGTGGATGCATATTTAGTTTTGTCAGTGAAGTACACACTGCAATAATGCTACAATTAATGGAATTGGGGTTAATTAATTGTTTAACTTGCGGCCTCAAAATAACAACATGAAACTGGAAGCGGAAATCCTCAAAAGAAGTGAAAACAAGTGTGAACTCTGTGCATCAACTGCATCGGTAAGCGTTTATGAAGTTCCGCCCCAGGATAAAACCAGTCATGAAAATTGCATTGCTGTATGTGCAAATTGCCTAAGCCAGATTGATAAAAAAATTGCCTTAGACCAGGCACACTGGAAATGCCTAAACGAATCTATGTGGAGCGAAGTTCCTGGTGTGCAGGTAGTAGCTTGGAGAATGTTGAATAGGCTAAGAGAAGAGAGTTGGGCAGCGGATTTATTAGATATGATTTATTTAACTGATGAAAACCTGGCTTGGGCCAAAGCTACTGGTGATCATGAAAATGACGCAACAGTAGACCTTCACAAAGACAGTAATGGCACCCAATTGCTACAAGGAGACACCGTAGTATTGACTAAATCTTTAGACGTTAAGGGTTCTACCTTAAATGCAAAAATGGGTACGGTTGTCAAGAATATTAGACTAGTAGAAAACAATACAGAACAAATTGAGGGCAAAATTGAGGGCCAAACCATTGTAATCCTGACCAAATACGTAAGAAAGCAAGGAGTTTAGTGTAATAAAGCTATTGGTAAAGTTGAGATAGTTTCAAAGAAGAATCAGTAAATTGTAGTTCTAACGATTCTTTCATTTAAAGTCAACCCCAATGAGCTCTCGCAAAAAATTTATCCAACAGTCCTCACTGTTAATGGGTGGAGCTGCACTTGCTTCAGCATTTGATAACCGCGCATTTGCCTATTTCAAAAATCGCATCATGCCTTCTGACCAATTGAATATTGGTGCCATTGGTATTAATGGTATGGGATGGAGCAATGTGAAAGCAGCTTTAAAAGTGGCTGGTGTAAATCTAGTAGCTGTTTGTGATATAGATGAATCGGTGATTCAAAAAAGACTAAAAGAATTGTCAGATAAGGGAACCAATATTTCCTCTATTAAAGTTTACAAAGACTACCGTAAACTCCTAGAACAAAAAGACATTGACGCAGTTATTGTTGGTACGCCTGATCATTGGCATGCCTTACAAATGATTCATGCTTGTCAAGCTGGTAAAGATGTATACGTAGAAAAACCCGTGGGAAATTCCATTATGGAATGCCGAGCCATGGTTGCAGCCCAACAAAAATACAATCGGGTAGTACAAGCTGGTCAATGGCAAAGAAGCCAACAACATTTTAAAGATGCAGTAGATTATGTACATAGTGGTCAACTAGGAAATATCCGCATGACCAAGGTTTGGTGTTACCAAGGCTGGATGAGACCCCAACCTGTTGTACCTGATTCTGCTCCACCTGCTGGAGTAGATTACCAACAATGGTTGGGCCCAGCTAAAACATTACCATTTAATGCTAGTAGGTTCCATTTTCATTTTAGATGGTTTTGGGATTATGCTGGTGGACTCATGACCGATTGGGGAGTGCATTTATTAGATTATGCATTAATTGGTATGAAAGCTGAATTACCTAAAACCATCGATGGAATGGGTGGAAAATTTGCCTATCCAGAATTAGCAGAAGAGACACCAGATACCCTAACAACTTTATATGAGTTCAACAACTTTAACCTGGTTTGGGATTCGGCAATGGGGATAGATAATGGATCTTATAATCGTGATCACGGAATAGCATTTATTGGCAATAATGGTACTTTAATTTTGAATAGAGGTGGTTGGGAAGTGATTGAAGAAAAACAAGGCAAGAGTAAAGTGAGTGTTCCATTTCAAAAGTCTTCAGATAATGGGTTAGAAAAACACTGGTTGAATTTTGTAGATGTTGTAAAATCTAGGAAAATGCAAGATTTGCACTGTTCCATTCAAGACGGAGCACATGTTGCAACAGTGGCGCAAATGGGGAATATTTCTTATAGGACAGGGAAGAAATTACTGTGGGATAAAGCCAAGATGGAATTCACTGACCAGGAAGTGAATAAGGAATACTTGATGAAACCCTATTACAACGGGTACAGTTTGCCCAAAATTTAATTGTCAAAGAACCCAATGATCATGAAGCAGTATATGAGATGTTTAATAACTGCATAGTTTTTCAGATTACATTGGAACAGGAATTGGGTTAGCTCTTTGCAAAAAAAATTATGGAAATGCATGGATAAAAATATTGGTCCAATCTAATTTGAAACAAGGGTCTGAATTTATCTTTACCTTGCTCAAAAATAGGCCATGAAAAAAGTACTCTTATTAAGCTTGGTTCTTTTAGGAACACTAGTTCTTAAAGCCCAAATTACTGCCAATATGAAATTGGTTGACTCAACAACCAGCTTTAAGCCTTTAACAGCAACACTTACTAGAGGCGGTTTAATTAAAACAGCCAATTTTCATTTTTATGAATTAAATGATAAGATTAACCAGAAGTCTCTATATCCTAATCCTGAAATTTTAGTTTACCAAGAAGGCAAAAAATTTAAAATGAAAATTCAGGGAATTGAGAAGTTAATTGCAGTTAATAAACTGCAAGAAGTGATTGAATCCAATATTGAGGGCAATTTTAAGGGATATGACGGGAACAGTTCATTTAGATTGGCAAACCAAGATGTTTGGAAACAGGACTATCCAACAGGTACTGTATTTACCAATTTGTTTAGACCTGCAGTTACCATCTATCTGTCTTCTGAAGGCTATAAAATGATGATTGAAGGTGTAGCCGAAGATCCCATTTTGGTCAAGAAATTATAATTATTTCCAGATTTTCAAATTAAATCTTAAGCGTTTGTCTCTTAAGAGGCTACGCCAATCTATAAACAAAAACGCGGCTACTAATAACAAACCAAACATCAAACCAGTAATAGATTGCCAGGAAACAACGCCATTCCAAACTTCATTGGCGTGTTCAGCTGCAAATTTACCCATAAATACTGCCAATGCATCACTAGTGAATTTGCCAACTATGAATGCGGGAATAATATAAATAGGTTTCAAATTGGCCATACCTCCAGCAATAAAAAGAGGCGTAGTGGGCAGGGGTAGTAAGGAGTAGCTCAAAATGGCTAATTGACTTTTCCAACCCTTTTCCTTGAGTTTTTTCCCAAGGTATTGAACGTCTTCATTTTTGTCAGGTTTGAAAATATGGTGGGCAATTTTAGGAATATATAAAGTAAGAATATACCTACCCAATACTGAACCTGCTACACCAATGATGATAACAGGCCAAACTTCTAATTGAAAACGAATCTGAAGAAATACCATTACAACAAATGCTGGCGGTAGCGGTAGCGGAACAATATCTACAGCGGCACTGGCAAGAAAAACATAGAGGTACTTCAACCACATAAACCTTTATTGGTATCAATTTACTAATAAATATTGAGTAAACTGGTATTGCAATTAAACTTCTCTGAAAGACTGAAGTTCCTCTAGAAGTTCATATAAGTTTACTGATGCAGCTGCAATTCTAGAATCTGCCGCGCCGTAGTAAATATATAAGCGGTTGTCAAATAAAGCGGTACCAGTTGGGAAGCACACGTTATTCACTTCTCCATTTTTTTCCCATTCCAACTCAGGTATAAATAGTGGATAGGGGAGTCTGCATAGTTCTTTTTGAGGATTATTAAGATCAAGTAAAGCAGCACAAGCGGAATAAACATATCCATTAATAGTATCGTGAACGCTATGATATATAATTAGCCAACCCTCCTTGGTTTCAATGGGAGGACAGCCACCGCCAATATAACTTACTTCATGCGGGTATTTGGGTGTTAGTACAATGCAATTATCAAAATTCAACAAATAATTTTTCCAAAACGCAGGTGTTAAATCGGAAATTTCTGAAACTCCGGCAACTATTTGAATGTCTGGTTTAATTCTATGTAAGAAGAATAATTTGCCTTCAATTCTTCTTGGGAAAAAGATCAGATTTTTATCCCAAAGTAATCTGTCTTGAAACTCATCTAATTCAAGAACCCTATTGTGTTCATTGTATCTGGGATATTTTTCGTTGAGACTAATGTTACAACCTGCCAATTCCTGAAATTCGGCATAGGTAATCTTAGGTACTACCAAGCCTTTTTTTTCCCAATGAATCATGTCTTTTGAAATAGCTAGTGCACCAAGCGCATTAATACCATCATAGGCAGTATAGCTTAAGTAATAAGTGTCTTCTATTTTTACAATTCTAGGATCTTCCACACCATGTGACTCATAATCAAATTCAGGAACCACCACTGGATCATTGTTTCTTTCCAGCAAGGTTAAGGGGCCAGTTAATTTGCAATATCCAATGGTGGAGTAATTTCCGGCAGCAACCGCACGATAAAACATATGAACTGTTTCAGCTATTTTAATGACACCGGGATTTAAAACCCCTTCTTCCTCAAATTTCAATTGGCTTCTAGAAAGCACAATGCCTTCTTTTTTTATTGATATCATTTACTAAATTTGAAAAGGGATAATTAATGTGTATAAGGAAACATTATTTAAGTAGTAAACAAAGGTGGTTAGTTTTAAGGGAGATAATTAATAGAATAACACTTTGAATTTGCAAGATTTACTGTTATATGCTACTTTGGTCATAAATAAGACGCTAATCTTTTCCTGATAAAATCAAGCAAATGGGGTGCCATATTCCATATAGAAAAATAGTTGTGCTACTAGTATTTAATGTGCTTGTAATTGTTGATCTGTATGGACAATCAAGTTTATTAACTAGTTCTAATTTACCAATTATGGTCATTAATACTGGTGGACAGACCATTTTGGATGATCCTAAAATTACAGCAGACCTTGGTATTATTTACAATGGCATTGGACAGAGAAATGCTTTGACTGATGCATTTAACCATTATAATGGGAAAATTGGTATTGAAATAAGGGGGCAGTCTTCACAGATGTTTCCAATGAAATCTTATGGTATTGAATTACGCTTGGCGTAT
>JBEAPC010000060.1:0-8568 GCA_041164585.1 Bacteroidota bacterium | reverse complement strand
ATTCATAGCCAATACCCTGTCTTCTGTTCCACAATCTATTAAGATAGACAAGGAATCTTTGGGATAATGCTCAATGGTATTTAATACGCTCCAATCATTCCAATATTGTTTATTTATGGTGGGATCCCCCAGTCTTTTTTCAACGCCATAACCTTGGGTAATCACAGAAACATGGAGTGCGCCACTGGTACTTCCACAAGCTCCAAAAATATTAGCATGTCTAAAAGACAAAAACATTGCACCATGTCCGCCCATACTCAATCCAGAAATAGCCCTAGCTTTTCTATTGGCAATAGTGGCATAATGTGCGTCTATATATTGGGTTAATTCTTCTGCAATAAAAGTTTCATATTGATAAGTACTATCTACAGGGCTATCAAAATACCAACTGGTAAATCCGCCGTCTGGGCAAACTACCATGATGCCATATTGATCAGCCAAATCCTTGATATGGGGCACTTTTAAAATCCAATTATTATAGGCCCCAAATGCGCCATGCAATAAATACAAAACAGGGAATTGTTTTGACTTGTCTTGACTAGAACTGGGTTTGATAATAATGGTTTTAATAGACCTTTTCATTTTAGGACTATACACTTCAATACTATCCACACTGGCTGCTTGGCCATAGAAAAAAGTCAAAATAAAAAGACAAAAAACAATGAGGCGATTTTTCATATGAGTTGGGATTGGATAGAATGATTATTTGTCAATACACTTGATAAACTAAAGTGCATTGGCATCAAAATATTTTTTAAACAACAATAATTGAAAGTCAATACTATTGCTCCAATAAGCCGTATTGTGAGCACCTGGTCTTTCAATATAGTCATGGTCAATTTTCAATTTTAAGAGTTTTTCATGCAAGGCTTTATTAACCGGATAAAAGAAATCATCCACCCCACAATCAAAAATCAATTTCAAAGAATTATTCTTTAATCCATTGACCATTTCCATCACTGTATGGGCATCCCATACAGATTGATTATTAGCATATTCACCCAGGGCCTTTTTGATTTCCCAGTTATTGGGAAATGGTCTAAAATCTACACCGCCACAAATACTACCAGCTGCACCAAATACTGTTTGGTTGCGAATAGCCAAATAAAGACCACCGTGACCACCCATACTTAGCCCCGTAATGGCTCGATGCTTTTTATCAGGAATTGTTAAGAAATGTTGATCTACATATGGTATTAGGTCTTTGATCACAAAAGACTCATAACGAATACTAGAATCAATGGGACTATCAAAATACCAACTATTAGCCCCATCCGGACATACCAGAATCATATTCAGCTCTTCTGCTTTCTGCTGTAATTGAGGGGCTGCTTGGGGCCACTGGCGTTGACTACCCCCATATCCATGAAGTAAGTACACAGCCGGAATCAATACTTTATTTCTGTTCTTGGGTTGAATAACAACAAACTTGACTTGTTTGTGCAAACTATTGCTGTAAAACTGAACCGTGTCAACGGATGCATTCGCAGATAAAGTAACTACACAAAAAAGGAATAGACATATTCTAAATAGACGCATCATATAAAAATTAAAGTCACCTGAAATTAATCAAGTGACTTTAATCAAAAAAATAGATTTATAAAAAACAACTAGTTCTTTTTCTCCATGGCTTTTTGCATAGGATTGATACCGGTGCTTTGACCACGTCCACCACCCTGTCTAGCTTTGAAAATGGCAAACTTGCTAGGCACTATTGTTTCCATACCCCAAGTATTGTTGTTCTCATTAATATCGGCAGTTTCACGCATTGGATCCAATTTGATTCCTACTGCTTTCTTGTTTGTCAAGAACAGCTTGGTCACTTTGTTTTCGTTTAAGCGCCAAACTTGGGCTGGAATTCTTTCTGTTTGTTTGGTTCCGTCTTCAAAACTGAATTCAACAATAATTGGCATAACCAAACCACCTTTGTTGCTAAATGTAATTTCATAGAGATTAACATTTGCATACTTAGCTTTAGTAGCATCATCCATAGTTTCAGGTGCCATATTGGGAGGAGTTACCTTATACTTGGTAGTATCATAAGGTTCTATTCCTCTAGCATAACGCCAGTAAAAATCCCTAAGGGTGGTATCAGCATCAGTTAAGAAAATGATATTCTTGTCTTGACGATTTCTGATTTTAGAAATATCGTCAAAAGGATTCAACATAGGTTTTGCTAAAGACATCATGCCATTAGAACTTGCATTGATAGGCGCTCCACCTCTTCCGCCTTGGAATCCTGCCTGAGCAGCCATATTGGGATCATAGACACCATGTTTAACCGTATCAATGGCAATATCACAAGGATCAATGCCATAGAACCAACCCCTCCAGAACCAATCCAAATCTTCTGCACTAGCATCTTCCATAGTACGGAACAGGTCTGCAGGTTGTGGGTGTTTGAAAGCCCAACGGCGAGCATATTCTTTGAAACTATAGTCAAATAGTTCCCTACCCATAATGGTCTCACGTAGGATATTCAATCCCGTTGCAGGTTTGGTATAAGCGTTAGGCCCAAAATTGATAATGTTTTCACTATTGGTCATGATGGGTTCTAACTGGTCCTTAGGTAAACGCATATAATCCGCTATGGTATATGCTGCCCCCTTACCACGAGAAGGATATTTGTTGTCATACAATTCCTCGGTTAGGTATTCTACAAAAGAATTCAAACCTTCATCCATCCAACTCCACTGACGTTCGTCACTGTTCACAATCATGGGGAAGAAATTGTGACCAACCTCGTGAATAATTACACCCAGCATGCCTTGTTTGGTAGCTTCACTATAACTACCATCTTTTTCTGTTCTTCCGTTGTTAAAACAAATCATGGGATATTCCATACCATTAGATGCTTCAATACTTTGAGCAACTGGATAAGGATAAGGAATAGAGAACTTAGAATAAGACTTGATGGTATGGGCTACTACCTTGGTAGAAAACTTTCTATACAATCCATAAGCTTCTTTAGGATAACCACTCATACACATGATTTTCTTTCCCTCTACATAAGCGGGCATAGCATCCCAGATCATTTTCCTTGAAGAAGTCCATGCAAAATCACGCACATTATCGGCTTTGTACACCCAAGTTTTCTTGGCCTTGCTTTTTGATAGTTCTGCTTTCTTGGCTTCAGCTAAGGTTACTATTTCAACTGGTTCCTTAGATTTTTGAGCTTTAGACCAACGAGTCATTTGAGCAGGAGATAATACTTGATCATAGTTCTGACATTCTCCTGTAGACAAAATAGTATGATCAGCAGGAACAGTCATGCTCACTTTGTAATTGCCAAAAGTTAAGGCAAACTCTCCCCTACCAGTAAACTGGTGGTGCTGCCATCCTTGAAAATCACTATATACCGCCAATCTAGGATACCATTGTGCCATGGTGAAAAAGTGGTTTCCATCTTCTGGAAAGAATTCATAACCAGCTCTACCGCCAACGGTCATACGATTGGTTATTTTATAATTCCAACTAAGGTTGAACACAAATTTCTGACCAGGCTTTAATGCGGTTGGCAATTCAACACGCATCATGGTTTTGTTAATGGTGTATTTTAAGTTCTTACCAGTTACATCGGTTAACTTGGTAATCACATCGCCCAAGCCATTATCCTTACTTGCATCCATCATGGCGTCTGCTTGCGTTGTAGACATTTGTCTACCCATCTGGGATGAATTTTGATATCCAGCATTATTAATGCTGCTATGTTCATTCTCATCCAATTGCAACCAGAGATAGGTTAACACATCAGGTGAGTTATTGTAATAAGTAACGGTTTCACTTCCTTTTAGGGTTAAATTAGGTTCATCCAATTCACATTTGATATTGTAGTCTACCCTTTGCTGCCAATATTTTGGGCCGGGTGCACCGCTGGCGGTGCGATACTCATTGGGCGTAGGAAGAATGGTACCCAATTGTTCAAACTTGTTCCCATGGTTGGAACCTGGATTGTTCATGATGTTTTGCGCTTGAGCTACAAAAGCAAAAGCCACCATTAAAACAATCAAACCTAATTTTCTCATAATTGTATGGTTTATTGAGGTAATACGTTGTTTAGTCTATCTAAAGCCATGTTTAATGCCAAAGCAAACACGGCAGCACTTACAAATAAAAGCCATTCCCTTCTATTTACCTTGATTAACCCAACAAAAAGAAAGGAAATAAGGAGGATTATTAAAACTATCAAAATTTGACCTAGCTCTAAACCCAAATTAAAGGCCAACAATTGGGTAAAAATGGTTTGATCTTTTCCCAATAAACTTTTCAAATAACTACTAAACCCAAGGCCATGTATGAGACCAAAAAAAAGGGCCATAAAATAAATGGGTGGAAACTTGGTTTTAAAAACAAATTTCTTCACAAATAAATTGCTAATGGCAGTTATAAGGATGGTAATGGGAATTAAAAACTCAATCCAATTAACAGAATAGCTGACCAGATTTAACACGCTTAAGGCCAAAGTAATACTGTGTCCAATGGTAAAAGCAGTGACTAATACCAACACTTTTTTCCAATCCCCAAATTGATATCTGATGGTAAGGGCTATGATAAAGAGAATATGATCACTAGTGGTTAAACCTGCCAATTGTGACCAGAAAGAGAGTTGCCCATTCCAATTAGCAATATGCTGAAAACCAGTCTCTAAATACAGCTTAAAATCATTCATAGCGAGGTTTCAAATTAATCATGACATTTGTAGTGCAAAAAAAAGAATGTTGAATGGTAAATAGTATGTTTCAATGGATTTCTTTGGCATTCATAGCCCTATTACACCCATTTTATGTATCAGTTATAGAAATTAATCATAATACAAAAGAAGCCACGGCAGAAATTAGCATCCGCATTTTTACACAAGATCTTGAAAGCACCCTCCAAAAATATAGTAGTACTAAAGTTGATATTGCACACCCTGCGGATAAAGTATTGCTAGACAAACAGATCAACCAATATATTCAGCAAAAATTGCAATTGAAAATCAACGGTCAAGCCTCTAATATCCATTATTTGGGGCACGAAATCCAAATGGAAAGTGTATGGATTTATGCTGAGGTACCCAAGGTTAGCCAATTGAAAAAACTAGACGTGCAATGCCAATTGCTATTTGATTTTCAAACCCTACAAAGCAATATATTTCATGTAAAAGCAAAGGGGCAAGAAAAAAGCTATAAACTGGATTATCCTAAAAACAGCACCAGTTTTGAATTTTAACGCTTCTCATTCAAGATGCCTTAGTCTTAAAGTCTACTTCTTGATGAATCATTAATCAACCCCTGGATCAATTCTAGAATTCACCAATACTTTGTCTATTCTGTGGTGATCCATGTCTATTACTTCAAATTCAAACACCTTCCAGCTCAAGGTTTCTCCTGTAGTTGGGATCCGTTGTAATTCATGTATGATAAATCCAGCAAGGGTATCAAAGTCTTGGTCACCTTCCATCATCCATTCCGTCTTATCAAAATGGCTCAAGAAATCATAAAAAGGTATTTGAGCATCTACCAAGAAAGAACCGTCGGCACGTTCTACAATATCAAATGATTCGTCTTCCTGTTGTGGAATATCGCCAACTATGGCTTCTAAAATATCATTTAGTGTAATCATTCCTAAGATAGAACCATATTCATCTACTATAAAACAATGGTGGATCTTTGTTTGCTTAAATTGTTCCAAAACCTGATAAGCTGTATTATTCTCTGGAACATACATGGCAGGTTTCATAATCTGCTGAACCCCTGTATTATCAGCTACTACAATAAAGTCTTTGATAGCTACTACCCCAATGATCCTATCTATTTCACCATCACAAACAGGATACACAGAATGCACCACTTCTTGCATCATGGACTTGATTTCTGACACAGATTTGTTCTGATCAATCCATACTATATCGCTTCTATGGGTCATTAAAGAAGTAATATTTCTATCACCTAAATGAAATACGCGTTCTATAATTTCTTGTTCTGCTTCATCAATGGCACCGTGTTCCGTTCCCTCACTGATAATGGCTTTAATTTCCTCCTCAGTAACTTGATTTTCACTGGTTTTTACATTCATCAATCGCACCAATAAATTAGAAGCTCCCATGAGCAACCAAACAAAGGGATAAGTGATCCATGAGATAATACGCATGGGACCTGCCGCTTTTTTGGCTATCCCCTCAGGGTTACTTAAACCAAGGCGTTTAGGTACCAATTCTCCCAAAACCAAGGAAAGAAATGTGATGACTATCAAAATGATCACAGTGGCAATGGTACCGCTATAGGGTTTGATAAAATCAATTTGAGATAAAGTTGCTTGCAAAGGGGTCTTAAAGCTATCACCAGAATAAATACCCGTTAAGATTCCTATTAGGGTAATACCTATTTGCACCGTAGATAAAAAACTATCGGGATGATTGGCCAACTCTAAGGCCTTGGCTGCGTCTTTGTCCCCTTTTTGGGCCTGCGCTTCAAGCCTTGCTTTTCTAGCGGAAACAAGGGCAATTTCGGCCATAGAAAACAAACCATTGACCAAAATCAGCGCTAAAATGATGAATACTTCTGTCATGAGATGGCTCAAATCTAATCAATTGCTAGCAAATCAGGGTTTCCCGTCCAAATCAAGGATCACATAATGTGGAACTTCTTGCTCCCGAGTGGCAGGATTCAAAAATTGGGCGGTAAGGATACTGACTGAAAAATCAGGGCCCTTGTGCAATAGTTTAGCCGCAGGATAAACTTGCTGAAACAAGGATAAACTATCACTAGAAGTTACCAGAATATCTGAAGATACAATCTGACTACGTTGGAATTTGTGTTGAAAAATATGTTTTCCATAAAAATGCATGGCCCTGCTATCGCCAGTGCCATAAAGTACTATTTTGTTTTTGTCCAACTCAGATTGGTTAATAAAATCGGCAGCAGTATTACCCATTTGAAATTGCAATAAACGGGGATAAAATTGGGTACTCAAAAATAGGTTTACGGCAATGACAGTGTACAATGCTCCTACTAGTATGGAAGGCAGACCCATCAAAGGTTGATTTCTAAAGACTAGCCACAGAAATAACAATAGACCTATAATGGCAAGAATGGGAATATATATGGGAACTTCCGGAAAAGGAAAATGCATCAATGTTACAACGGCTACCCACAATACCAAGAACACAAAAGCATGTATCCATTGAAAAATCTTTTTAAAGGTTTTCCAATGATTGGCAAAAAACAAATGATCTAGAAAGACAGCTGTAATAATAGCTGCCAAAGGGAATACCACAAAGATATAATGCGGCAACTGTGCTTGACTTCTAGCCAAAATACAATAGGTGAATACAAATCCACCCGTACTAATCCACTCTTGCTTTTTGTTCAACCAAAAACGAGAAGGTATTATTTGCCAAATAGAAAAAACAAGACCAACTAAAAAAAACAAGATCCATGGTAAAAAACTCCATAACATGTTTTCCAACAAAAAGCTGAAATAGCTCATCTCATGGTACATATTTTCACCAGTATACCTTCCAAAACTCTGGGTCCAATAATAGAACCTTAGTCCGGATTGTATGGGTCTTCCATTGATCAACTTGCCAGGATGCAAGTCATATTGTTGGTAGAGCCCAATGCTCATGGGAATCAATAAAATGGCTATGATCACTAAACCAACCAAATATTCCCATCGAAACAATTGTTTCCATTCTCTTTTGAGTAAGAAATGCGGTAAAAAGGCCAGAACTGGAACAATAAGTGCAATGGGCCCCTTGGTCATCATACCACCGGCAATAGCCACAAATGCTAGTATAAAATTCACCCACTTACCATCTTGATACCATACACTTAATTGCCAAATACTAAAAATAACCCAACCCATGAGCATGGTATCCGTTCTCACGTCATGGGTAATTAAAAAGAAAGCTTGAGACGTAGCCAATACCATAGCGCTTAAACGCGCGATATTTTTTCCGTACCATTGATTCGCCAAAGCATGCGTGGAATAAACTGCTAAAATGGCAAACAAAAAAGAGGGTAAACGATATGCCCAATCATAAATGCCAAAGACTTTCATACTAAGTGCACTCAACCAGAATAACATAGGAGGCTTGTCTAAATAATCCGCCCCCATATCATAAAACCAGATCCAGGATTTTCCTTCTAATAATTCCCTGCTGATAGAGGCATATTGCGAGGCATCAATGTCCATTAAAGGAATGTAAAACATGCCCACTAAACAAGTAAGTAATGACAATCCCAATACGGAATTATAAAACTTATTATTAATCATTTTGGGAGGATTTTGTATTTTCTATATGCCATGTTGGAAACCGTTGTTGAAACAAATTTGCAGATATGAATCCAATTAAGGTACCAAGAAGGCCACCAACCAATACATCTATAGGGTAATGCACCCCAACGTATACTTGGGCATATGCCACAGAACCTGCCCAAAATAGAAAGGCCCATTTCCATTTTCCCAATACTTGCCCCATTGTGATAAATATAAACACCGCAAAAGCAAAATGATTGGTTGCATGTGAAGAAGTAAAACTATAACCGGAACCACAGTTGGGTAATAACAACCTTACCATCCCAA
>JBEAPC010000059.1:0-7775 GCA_041164585.1 Bacteroidota bacterium | reverse complement strand
GTCTTGGTCATTAGCATTCCCAAGGGCAAAACCTTGGATGAACTCAACCCCAAGACTACCCAAGACAATCCAAGGGTCAATGATTGGAACAAATTAATGCAGCAATACCAAGAGGGAATTTCTGACGCACCCAAGGGAGCAACCTGGGTATTTTTTAAACAAATACAACCATCATCAAATCAAAATAACTAAGCATGTTAGAATTGGGAATACTAGGACTAGGTGAGGGCAGAAGTACCATGTCTGCCGCACTCAATAGTTCTAAATGGCATTTAAAAATGATCTGCGACCTGAGTTTGGATCTTTGTAGAAAGCGTGCGGATGAATTTAAAATGTATGAGTTCACTACCGAGTACGAAGAAATGTTGGCTGATGATGTCATTGACGTGATTGCTATTTATACCCCAGACCATTTGCATATCCAACATATTACCATGGCATTGGAACATGGAAAGCATGTAGTTTGTACCAAACCCTTTATTGATGATTTGAGTAAAGCAGCAGCTTTGATTGCCTTGCAAGAAAAAACGGGTAAGAAAATTTTTGTAGGTCAGAGCTCTCGTTTTTTTGAACCCATGAAAAAACAGCGCGCAGATTTTATGGATGGTGCTATTGGGGAATTGATTACCGTAGAATCTCATTACCATGCAGACCATCGATGGTTTTTAGAAAAGCCATGGAGTCAGCAACAATCCTTTAAATGGTTGTACGGTGGCTTGAGTCATCCTGTAGATTTTATCCGTTGGTACTTGCCCAATATTCAAGAAGTTATGGGTTATGGCATGCTTAGTGCCAATGGTCAAAAAGGAGGATTGCAACACCCAGATACCATGCACTTTATTTTTAAATCAACTGATGGTAGGGTTGCTAGAGTAAGTGGTTGTTATACGGGGCCTGTGCAACCGGTTACACGCGATAGTGAAATGACTTGTATTCTTAGAGGTACTGAAGGTTGTAGCCAAGGCGATTATATGGACCTGCGATATGCCATCACAGACAAAACAGGAGAAGAAAGAATGCTCACCTGGGAACATAAATTAAAACACTATTTCCGCTTTGAGGGTAAGAGTCACCACGCAGGAGAGTATCAGAATTACTTGGAATATTTTGCGGATAGCATTGAACAAGGGTTTACTGCTTATCCAGATTTAAAAGAAGGGATTGGCACTATTGCTGTATTACACGCTATGGACAAAAGTCTTAAAGAAGGCAGACCGGTTCAGATTGCAGAAGTCATGAAAGAAAACGGATTGGATCCTAAAACCCTGAGCCATGAATGATATCATTGGTAAGCTTACTTGGTTAGACGGAGCCATTGTAGTCATCTATTTATTGGTGCTCTTGGTCATTGGCTATCGCGCCAGCTTTGGCAACAAACAAAAAGATGAGACCTTATTTCTAGCGGGTAATTCCCTTGGCTGGGCAAGCATTGGATTTAATATGTGGGGTACCAATGTAGGGCCTTCTATGTTATTGGCATTTGCCAGTATTGGCTATAGTACAGGGATTGTGGCGGGCAATTTTGAATGGTATGCTTTTGTGTTTTTGATGCTCTTGGCCTTGGTTTTTGCTCCTAGGTACTTGGCTGCAAAAGTGAGTACCATGCCTGAGTATATGGGTAAGCGTTATGGCGATTCTACACAGAATATTTTGGCCTGGTATGCCCTAATTAAAATTTTGATTTCCTGGTTATCACTGGGTCTGTTTTCTGGTGGAGTATTGGTGCGTCAGATCTTGCATATTCCCATGTGGCAATCGGTTACTGTTTTGGTTTTGTTTGCCGGACTCTTCACTTTTGCTGGTGGTCTTAAAGCCATTGCCAGAATCAATGTGTTTCAAATGATTCTCCTGATTACAGTTTCTTTTCTCCTAGTCATTTTTGGCGTAAATAAAGTAGGAGGTATTTCAGCATTGTTTCACAAAGCCCCTGCTGAATATTGGAATCTGATTCACCCAGCTTCTGATAAAAATTATCCTTGGCCTGCCATTCTTTTGGGTTATCCTGTGGCAGCCATTGCTTTTTTCTGTACGGATCAATCCATGGTGCAATCCGTATTGGGTGCAAAAAATTTAGAACAAGGTCAATTGGGTGTTAGCTTTATTGGTTGGTTAAAAATTCTTTCCCTACCACTTTTTATTGTACCCGGCATTCTTTGTTATGAACTATTTCCCAATCTGACCAATCCAGATGAAGCCTATATGGTGCTGGTGACAAATCTCTTTCCAGCTGGATTAAATGGTTTGGTGATTGTGGTTTTGATAGCCGTGTTGGTGGGTACCATTGGCTCCTCACTCAATTCTTTGAGCACCGTGTTTACCATGGATGTCTATGTGAAGAAAATCAATCCTACAGCCAGCAATCAACAGATTGTCAAAGTGGGAAGGATCACCGTAATTGTTGGTTGTTTATTTGCCATCATGATGGCATTGGCCATTGATAGTATTCGAGGGCTCAATCTCTTTGATGTATTTCAAGCGGTGCTGGGTTTTATTGCTCCACCCTTGTCTGTTGTTTTTTTATTGGCCGTGTTTTGGAAAAGAACCAGTAAGCGTGCAGTAAATTTTACATTGTCAATTGGGTCTGCCATTAGCTTGGGCATTGGGGTATTGTATCTATGGGTCTTGCCTGCAAAGGACTATGGCTTCTGGCCCCATTATATGCTGCTCTCCTTTTTTATCTTTGCCTTTTTATTTGTACTAGCGGTCTTGATTTCATTGATAGATAAAACCCCTGTTGTTTCCAATAGTACTACCCAGCAATTTATTGCTCCCCCTTTCAAATTGGTGAGAAATGTTTGGATAGCCTTGGTAGTAGTGATGATCTCACTCTATTTATTTTTTAACGGATTTTAGTTTTGAAAAATGATATGATGCTAAAGCGATATTTTATTTTGACTTTTATGGTGCTAACAGCTTTTTTTTCTGAAGCACAGAAAGCTACTTGGATCTGGTACCCCGGTGACTATGAAATTTGGTTGAGTAATCAAATGCAAAATAGAAGAACCGATCGGGGTTCTTTCTTTCCCGTATTCTGGAAAGTAGACGCGCACTATGTGCTCATGGATTTTCACAAAGACTTTGAAACAACTCAACCTGAACAAGTCAGCATTTTTACAGAAGGAACCTATAATGTAAAATTAGATGGACAATTATTAGAGGGCCAACCCAAAACCATCTTAGTGCCTGCTGGTAAGCACCGAATTAATATCAAGGTCTTTTCACAAGCAACGGTTCCTGCTGTTTTTGTGCAGGGTAAAACCATTGTTTCTGATGCCAGTTGGTTGGTTACTTTTGAAGACAAGGAATGGATTGACGAGACGGGTAAAACTTCTGACATTTCTGCCACCAAATGGTTACAAGCCGGTGCTTGGAATTTTAACGACCCCAAAAAATTACCCTCCCAATTTAAATTACCCACCACGGTAATGAAGCCAGTAAGCGGACAGGTAAAAGGCAATGAATTTGTCTTGGATTTTGGTAAGGAAACATTTGGATTTGTCAAACTACATGGCTTATCTGGTAAGGGTAAACTTACCATCTATTATGGGGAGAGTAAGGAAGAAGCCATGAGTAACAAAGGTGCTGTTACCATTGATGTATTGCAGTTAAATGGGTTGGCCAAAAAAGATAGCGTAATGCCACTTTCAAAAGCATTCCGTTATGCCCGTGTGGTCAAAGACCCTGGCATACAAGTAGCAGAGGTGACTATGTTACACGAATACGCAGACCTAAAAGAACGTGGTGGTTTTACTTGCTCAGATCCAGAGATTAATCGCATTTATGAAGTAGCAAAATATACCCTGCATTTGAATAGCCGGGAGTTTTTTATTGATGGCATTAAAAGAGATAGATGGGTTTGGAGTGGAGACGCTTATCAAAGCTATCTAATGAATTATTATCTCTATTTTGACAATCCAACAGTATCAAGAACCATTTTGGCTTTAAGGGGAAAGGATCCCGTAACAGGGCACGTAAATACCATCATGGACTATACTTTTTATTGGTTCTTGAGTATTTATGATTATTACCAATACAGCGGAGATAAAACATTTATCAATCAATTTTATCCCCGCATGCAATCCCTGATGGATTATTGTTTGGGTAGACGCAACAAAGACGGATTTATGGAAGGCTTACCAGGAGACTGGGTCTTTGTTGACTGGGCCGATAAATTGAATAAGAAAGGCGCATTGAGTTTTGAACAATTATTGTTTTGCAGAAGTTTAGAAACCATGGCCATCTGTGCCAAATTGGTCAATGACAATGTTGCTGCTGCTAAATACGAACAAGAAGCCGCCCAATTAAAATCCAAATTAATGGCCACATATTGGAACCCTTCTAAGCAAGCCATGGTGCATAGTTTGATTAATGGATCCCAATCTGAGAATGTAACCAGGTACACCAATATGTTTGCCATTTTCTTTGACTATTTTAACCAAGACCAAAAAGCGGCAGTAAAACAATCAGTTTTACTCAATGACAAGATTCAAAAAATCACTACTCCCTATATGCGCTTTTACGAATTGGAAGCGCTATGTGCCATGGGTGAACAAAATTTTGTAACCAAAGAAATTAAGGACTATTGGGGTGGTATGTTGAACTTAGGTGCTACCAGTTTTTGGGAAGAATACAATCCCAATAAAAAAGGAGCGGAACACTACGCCATGTATGGAAGAGAATTTGGAAAAAGTCTTTGTCATGCATGGGGTGCTAGTCCCATTTATTTGTTGGGTAAATATTATCTGGGTGTTAAACCAACTAGTCCCGGATATGCTACTTATGCCATTGATCCTGCATTGGGTGGTTTGGAGTGGATGCAAGGAAAAGTACCAACACCCAATGGAGAAGTGGAATTGTATTGCAATAAAACAGAGATCAAATTAAGTACAGCCAATGCAGGAGTTGGAACCCTTACCATCAAGAGTAAAACCTTGCCGGTTTCTAATGAAGGAACCATTGTGCTAAAAGCCAATCAGACTTATGAATTGCAGGTAGCTCCAGGTAAACAATATCGCGTTAGCTATACAGCTTTATAAAGACAAGAAATTAGCAGAAATGAAGCAATTGAAATTTTTATTGATGATCACAGTGCTTTGTTTGGTTGTTCAAGGCCAAGCTCAAAAAGCTGGATTGGTAAATACCTCTCAAAGCAAATACGCAGCACTATCTTCCTTGAATATGGGTGCCGTTCAGTTTACCAAGGGTTTTTGGGCAGATCGTTTTGCCATTTGTAGAGATAGTATGTTGCCTCATTTATGGGATACCTATCACAATGAAGTCCTTTGTCATTCATTTAGAAATTTTGAAATTGCTGCTGGTCTCTATCCCGGAAAATTTAGGGGTCCTTCTTTTCACGATGGAGATTTTTATAAAACCTTAGAAGCAGTTGCTGCCATGTATGCAGTAACCAAGGATTATAAATTGGATACCATGATGGATCATGCCATTGCGGTCATTGCCAAAGCTCAGAAAGCAGATGGTTATATTTATACCAAGTCCATTATTGAACAACAGCAAACGGGCAAACAGAAAATGTTTGACGATGTCTTGAGTTTTGAAGCCTATAATTTTGGTCACCTCATGACGGCTGGCTGTGTGCACTATCGTGCAACGGGTAAAACCAGTTTGATGCAAGTGGCAGAAAAAGCAGCTGATTTTCTGATTGGGTTTTATGCAAAAGCCACACCCGAACAAGCAAGAAATGCCATTTGCCCATCGCATTATATGGGATTGGCCGAACTCTATAGAACAGATCACCAACAAAAATACCTAGATCTCTTAGTCAAGCTAATTGACATTCGCGGAACGGTAGAAGGAACTGATGATAATTCAGACAGAATGCCTTTTAGACAAATGAAAAAAGTGGTGGGGCATGCCGTAAGAGCCAATTATTTGTTTGCAGGCGTAGCCGATTTGTATGCAGAGAATGGTGACAAAACATTGCTCACAACCCTAGATGGTTTATGGGACAATGTAGTGCACCAAAAAATGTATGTTACTGGCGGAGCTGGAGCACTCTATGATGGTGTATCAGTAGATGGGACTTCTTATAAACCCGATTCGGTGCAGAAAATTCACCAAGCTTACGGCAGGGATTTTCAATTACCCAATAAAACAGCACATGGAGAAACCTGTGCCAATATAGGCAACCTGCTTTGGAACTGGCGTATGCTGCAATTAACCGCCGACCCCAAGTACGCAGAGGTAATGGAACTCTGTTTGTACAATAGTATACTCAGTGGTGTGAGCATGAATGGTAACAATTATTTCTATACCAATCCACTAGCTGCAAGTGCAGATTTTCCTTATAGTTTGCGTTGGCAGGGTGGTAGGGTGCCCTATATTTCTAAATCCAATTGCTGTCCTCCCAATACGGTTAGAACCATTGCAGAAGTGGGTAATTATCTCTACAGTATTTCTAACAAAGGACTTTATCTGAATATGTATGGTGGCAATGTATTAAATACCAAACTAGATAATGGAAACATCATTTCTCTAAGTCAAACCAGTAATTACCCTTATGATGGCACGGTTCAAATTCAAATAAACCAAATGCCCAAAGAAGCGTATAGCTTGTATTTGCGTATTCCTGCCTGGTGTAAAAAAGCAACGGTGTTGGTTAATGGACAAGCAACCAATCAAAGCCCTGTTTCTGGAACTTATTTTTCTATTCAACGCGTTTGGAAAAAAGGGGATCAAATTCAGTTGAAACTAGAAATGCCAGTTGCTTTACTGGAATCCAATCCATTGGTAGAAGAAACCAGGAACCAAGTAACAGTAAAACGTGGTCCCTTGGTGTATTGTTTGGAGTCTATTGATTTACCAATGGGGGTCAAGATATCAGATATTTCCATTCCTGCTAACGCCAATTGGAAAACCATCAACAAAAAAATTGATATAGGAATGGTAACTAGTTTGGAAGCAACCGTGAAAGCAAAGTCTCCCCAAGATTGGAAACAAAACCTCTATCAGCCTATTGGTAGTATGGATAAAACGGCCACCTTACAACTCATACCATATTTCTCCTGGGCCAATAGGGGAAATACTGATATGACGGTTTGGATGCCTTTGATAAGATAAGATGATGAAGCAATTATTCATAATAGCGCTTTTATATACTAATGGATTAGCCGCACAGTTGGTAGACAAGACACCAGCTGCTGTTCCTATGGCACCCAGTATTTTTAACAGAGAACCTTATGAAGATCCACTGGTGAGTGGTATTAACAGAGACCCATCTAGGGCCACGGCATATAGTTTTGCCCAGTTGGGCGATGCATTAAATGGAGACAGAAACAAGACCAATAGAGTACTTTCTCTAAATGGGGATTGGGATTTTTCCTTTGCACTCAAACCTGCCGATGCACCAACCGATTTTTACAGATCCAAAGTGCAAGGTTGGAAAAAAATTCCAGTGCCATCAAGCTGGGAAATGCAGGGCTATGACAAACCCATTTATAAAAGCGCAGTCTATCCATTTAGACCCGTGAATCCACCCTATGTTCCCAAGGATTATAATGGGGTAGGATGTTATCAACGCAGTTTTAGTTTGCCGGCTGATTGGAATAATATGAATGTGACCCTGCATTTTGGGGGTGTTAGTTCCGCTTATAAGGTCTGGGTCAATGGACAATTTTTGGGTTATGCAGAAGATAGTTTTCTGCCTTCTGAATTTAATATCAGTCCCTATTTAAAAGCTGGGGAGAATACCATTTCTGTATGGGTGATTCGCTGGAGCGATGGTAGTTTTCTGGAAGACCAAGACCAGTGGCGCA